>CANRKW010000001.1 GCA_947631345.1 uncultured Bacilli bacterium
ATAATAAAATTAAAAAGAAAAGCCTAATTTCAACAAAAATTAAACTTTTTTTACTTCAACAAGTACGAAACTCGGGTGATAACACAAAAAATGATTTTTTTAAATATTGATTTTAAAATTATATAATTATATAATTAAGTTGGAGGTTATAAATGGAAAAAATAGTTGTTAATAAAGATGCTTGTATAGGATGTGGGTATTGTGTTGGTAACTTCCCAGAGTATTTAGTATTTGATGAAATGGGACAAGCAGATCCAGTTGATAAAGAAGTTAAGCCTGAAGATAAAAAAGGCCTTTTAGATGTTATTAATGGATGCCCGACCGAAGCAATCAAAATTGAAGAAGAAAAATAACTGAGTAGAATTTCTATTCAGTTATTCTTTTATAATAAAATTTCTTCTATTTCTTTTGTTATAGGATCATAATATATAGTTAGTTTTTCATCACTCGTTAATACTACTATAAATAATCCAGTTTTTGATATTTCATCAACTACCATAGTTTTTGTTAATGATAAAGGCTTATCTATATCATATGTAGTTATATCTTCTTTTAATAATATTTCTTCTTGATTATCAGTTAACATTAAATATAAATTATTATCTTTATGCACTACTAAATAATTTTCTATTAAATTAACTTTATCATAATTAGATAAATCTATACTTTTTATAAATGTATTATTAAAATTAAATACGTCTAATTTATTATTTTTTAATATATATAACTCATTTTCATAACTAGAAACATCATCTATATTTTCTTCTATTAATGTTCCGTTTATTTGATATAAAGAGATTTTTTCTACTTTATTATTTACATAAGAATTAACTTTTATAATAGTTCTTCCATTAGTACTATATAATACTTCCATTGTTGTTTTGTATACATTAAGTAAATTATCTGTAACATACCTATCAAATGAAAAGACTTCTCTTTCTTCTAATATACTAACTAATATGTCATTTTTTTCTGTTTCATTAGAAGCATATGCATAATTTTCATCTATTACTTCTAAAGTGTCATATTTGTTTTCATATAATAGTTCTTTACTTACTACATTGTATAGACCACTTACCTTATATTTAGATGGGTTTTCGCCATTAAAACAAGTGATACTAGTTAATACTTCTACATCATTTTTTGTGTAAGTATTTAATTCATAATAATCATATTTGTTTTCTAAATTAAGTACTTCTTGTTTTTCATTTATAAGATCAACTATCTTTAAATTTGAGTCTTGTACTAATAAATAATTACCACTAGAACTTGCCTTTATTAAATAAGCATTGTCAACTTCAACTTTTACTTTATATATTTGCTTTAAATCATTACAATTATTTAGACATATTGTTCCATCTTCTGTTTCATAAATATATAAATATCCATTTTGTTTTTCTTCATTTTTAGAAAGTTTAACTACTTCTCTTGTTTCAACATAAACATTATCTAATTCTACCTTTCTATTATATAAGAAAATTCCAATAGATAAAAATATAACAATGCCAATTATCATTAAAACTATCCCTTTTTTATTCATTTGATTACCTCTTTTCTTAATATTAGAATAACATATTTTTTTATTTATTTAAAGATTTTGAGCAAAATTAAAATTAAAATTTTAGTTACTACTCATATAAAAGAATTAATTAATGAAAATAATGTAAATACTTTAAAAGACTTATGATTTTCTCACTTTTATAGTATCACTACTTTCTAAAGAACCAACTAATAAAGATGAGTTTTTATCATGAAGACTCATGTTTTTTATTACTTCACTTTCATTATAATTAGCATAGCAATATTTACAAAAGTGTTTACAAGAATTATACACACCTATATCTACCATTTCAACACAATTACATTTTCTACTTGCCCATTTTTTATATTTTTTACCAGTTAAAATATACGCATCTGTTTTTGACATGCACTCTCCACTTACAAAACCATACTCACATAAGTTCTCTTCTTCTGCACAAGTTTGTACTGTAATATTGTGCTTTTTAGCCTCACTACTAAACATTTTCCCTATTACTTCATAATCAGTATCAGTAAAATCTCTAAAAGATAAAACATCTTTATGTTTTCTTACATTTTTATAGTCATCTATAAAACTAATAATTATTTTATTAACATATCCATCAAGTAACTTTACTAATTTTGTAAAAGCTTTAACATGATAACTTAATGTATACTGTTGATTTATAAATATAGGATCATACCTTACTACTACATTATTACTTCCTAAAATTTCACTTATCTTTTTTATTCCTTCAATAATTTTAGTTTTATCTATAACATTAGGTTCAATATCTTTTTTATATGGAGTTAATGTTACATGGAAAATAACTGGCTTTTTTATTTCTTTTAAATAAGGAATAATAGGTAAAGGATTTTTAGTACAAAACAATATTAAATCTACATCTTTAAAATATATTCTACTAACAAGTGATTTATAAAATGGATTTCTTACATCTACAAAGCCAATTCTATATCTATTCATAAACCATTCAGTATAAAAGGCTACTATATCACATCTACCACTTACATTTAATATCATTTGTGTTTATGTACGTGTTTTACTTCATGTTTAACTTGGCAAGTTTTGTCATAGCACTTTTCAACTTCACTTTCCATTTCGATTGTAACATGTGATATACCGCATTCTTTTAAAATATTTTTTACACTTTTTTTAATATTTTCAAAATTATTTTCACTTACAACATGCATAGTAGCCATTACTTCTTCTTCATTTATACACCATAAATGTATATGATGTACTCCTTTTACTCCTTTAACACTTAATACTTTTTCTTCTACTTCTTTTACTTTTATAGAACTAGGACTTTTTTCTAAAAATAAATCTAATATTTCTTTTAAATTATGGATAGCAGACATAAATATAAATAGACTAACTAAAATACTCATAATTGAATCTATTACATATAGTTTAGTAAACTTTATAACAGTAGCGCCTATTAATACAACTACCCATCCTAAAACATCTTCAAGCATATGTAAATTTACTGCTTTTTGATTTAATTTCTTACCTTCACTTGTTACTAAAACTGCCAAAAAATTAATAATAATACCGACTATTGCAAAAACAATCATTCCGTCATACTTAACTATAGTTGGATTCATTATTCTATAAATTCCACTAATTATTACACCAAGTGAACCAACTATTAAAATAACTACAGTTACTAATGCACCTAAACTTGAATATCTAGTGTAGCCATAAGTATATATGTCATTTGGTCCTTTCTCACTCTTTTTCTCTAAAAAATATGATATTCCAATACTTAATGCATCTGCTAAATCATGAAGTGAATCACTCATAATAGAAATACTATTAGTTAAAAATCCTCCAATTATTTCAAAAATTGAAAAAAACAAATTAAGTAAAAATGCTACTAATATACGTCCTTTACTATTCATATAAAGCCTCCACACTAATTATATACTTTTTATAAGCATAATTAAAGATTAAATTTCACAACATTTTGTCGAGTACTTTTTTATTTTTTACCCAACATTATGTAAATTAATATAAATCTAAATTATCTATATATTCTATGAAATATAATGGAATATTTATAACTTTTCCATCTTTTTTTAAGTTATTTAAAGAAAATCTAAATGATATTTGATTATCATTGTTTTCATTATATTTAGTTAAACTATTATTATTAGTACTTTTATCAGATTTTACTTCTATTGGTATTATTTTATTTTTCTTTTGAATTACAAAATCTATTTCATTTCTATTAAATTTATAATAATTCAAATTGTCATTTAGTAAATAAGTAAGTACATTTGCAACATAATTTTCTGTAAAAGCCCCCTTAAATTCTTCTAATAATTTATTACCTTCTAATATAACACTACTATCTAATTTAGACATTTGTCTAAGTAACCCTACATCCAAAATATATATTTTATAAGCACTTAAATCGTTATAAGCACATAAAGGAAAAGCACATTTATTAACTAAGTAACACTTTGATATTAAATTAGTATTTTTTAACCAATTTAAAGCGTTTTCATACTCTCTAGCACGGGCACCTTTTTTAATTACTTGATAGACAAATTTCTTATTTTCTCTTGCTAATTGAGATGGTATTCCATTCCAAATTAAAGATATTTTATTTGCTTCATTTGCATCAACGTGTTTAGAAAAATCTTGTTCATAAGTTAAGAGAATATTTTCTTGAATTTCATTAACTTTTTCTATATCTTTATCATTTACATAACTAAAAACAACTTCAGGCATACCACCAACAACATAATATGTTTTTAACTGTTCTATAAGTTTATCTTCAAATATTTTAGGTATTTCCTGTATTTGTCTAATACTTTTCATAAATTCTACTAAATTTTCATTATTATTAGCAATTAAAAACTCACTAAAAGTCATAGGATACATTTCTAAAAATTCTACCTTTCCAACGGGAAAAGATGTTTTAGATAAACGAATACCTAGTAATGAACCTGCACAAGCAACGTGATAATCATTAGCTTCTTCACAAAAATATTTTAAAGAATTAAGTGCATTCGGACATTCTTGAATTTCATCAAAAATAATTAAAGTAGTTATAGGATTAATCTTTTTCCCAATTGCTAACGATAACTGTTCTATAATTCTTTTAGGATCTTTTGTATTATTAAACAGATTTGATAAGTTCTCATCGTGATCAAAATTAAAATAAGCCACATTTTCATAGTTTTTATCTCCAAACTCTTTTAATACATAGGTTTTTCCTACTTGTCTTGCACCTCTAATTATTAATGGCTTTCTATTAGTACTATTTTTCCATTTTAATAGTTTTTCAGTTATAAATCTTTTCATATATTTCCCTCCACTAATTACATTTTATCACACTTTTGCAACAATTTTTAGTGTTTTTTTCACACTTTTGTAAATTTTCCACGTTTTTTTTAACAAAATATTGCTATTTCTCATATGGAATAGCCCCAAATTGACCTGAAAGATATTTCTTTTCATAATCTGAATCAACTCTTAAATTTCTAAATTCACATAATGAATAAATTGTAGATTCACCTAATTCATTTTTGTGAGCTAAATATAATTCATCTCTTCTTAAATTATTACTATTAAATAAAAATGTTGAATGTGCTGTAAAAATTAACTGAGCATTATTTTTATTAACTTGTCTGTCCATATACATTCCTACAATTTTTCTAAATAATAAAGGGTGCAGTCTAACATCTATTTCATCTATACATAGTACCCCACCATTTTCAAGATTTCTTAAAATAGAAGGCATTATATTAAACATCCTAATAGTCCCATCAGATTCTCTATGAAGTGGTATTAATATATTTTCTTTTTTGTTATCAATATTTTTATGAATACCACTTATATTATATTTTATACCTTCATCTGTATTAATAGTTTCAATTTTAATTCCTAATAAACACGGATCAAAATCATTAATAAATTTTTGAAACTTATCATAAACTAGATCATTTTGATTTAATATATCTATACTAGATTTTCTAAATTCACTTTGAGTTTTAAAATCAAACTTACAAACATAATCATATAAATCTCTTAATATTCCAGATTTTTCTTTAATAGCAATATTACTTAATATTAATAATTTATTTTCATTTGTATTTATATCACTACCAAATAAATCCCAAGTTTTTTGATATTTACTATAAGACTTTCCAAATGATACTTTATTATTATTTCTTTCAAAAATTATTTTTTGTGAAGATTTTGTATTTGATGTGAATTTTTTTGTATATAACCATTCTTCATCTATTTTATTTTTATTTAATGAAAAACCATATCTATATTCATTATTTCCTAAACAAATTGATACTTCAAACTCACTATTTTCATTAATACTTTTATTACTAAATAAAAATGGATTTACTGGTAAACAACTATTTATATCTATTTTATTAGAATATTTTATAAATTCAAACATAAAGTTTAAAGCTTCTAATACAATACTTTTTCCAGATGCATTAGCCCCATGAATTGCAATGACAGGTAAAATATTATTACCATTAATATTTATAGTTTTTTCAATATGTCTTTTTTCTTGTGTAGCCATTAAATCTAAAATAACTTCATCATAAAAACATTTATAATTTTTAAACTTAAATTGTAATAACATAACATCATCTCCACTTCTTAATGAAGATTTTATCATTTATATATAAAAAAGTAAAGTTTTAGGAGAATTTTTCTCCTAAAACCTATATTTTATTAATAATTTAAGCTATCTTCTTCTAATAAAAAGTCATATATACTCATTATTATAATACCATTATCATATCTTGATTTATGAACATAGTCTCCCACAATTATAATTTTCTTAAAAAAGTCATTTACATTTAACAAAGATTTTTGTTCTTGTTCTACTTTTTCTTTCTTTTTCATTTCTAAAGCAGACTGAATATATATTTTATTATTACCCTTATTTGCTATAAAGTCTATTTCTAATTGTTTCTTTTTATCTTTTTCTCTTATTTCAACTACACCCACGTCTACATTATACCCTCTTCTTTTTAGTTCTAAATATATTACATTTTCCATAGTATGTGATATTTCTTCACTTTGTCTAAAATCTAAAAATGAATTTCTTATTCCTATATCTGTAAAATAATATTTTTGTGGTGTTTCAATAAATTTTCTTCCTCTTACATCAAATCTTCTTGCTTTTTCTATAATAAATGCATCTATTAAATAACCTAAATAGTTATAAATTGTTTTATCAGTCATTGTAGATAATTCATCTCTTTCTTTAAAAGTGTTTTGTAGTTTTAATGGATTAGTAAGACTTCCTATATCTGAGGCAATTATTTGTACTAGCATTTCAAGTTCTTCTTTGTTTTGTACATTATTTCTTTCTACTATATCATTTATATATACATTTTCTTTTTGCGATTTTAAATATTCAATTTTTGCTTCTTCAGTTTTGGCTATTACAGTTAAAGGTAGTCCTCCATATGTATAATATTCATTTAAAGCTTTTTCAACTGGTCCATCATATACAGAATAAAATTCGCTAAAAGATAATGGATAAACTCTAATTTCATCCCCTCTACCTCTAAATTCTGTTACAATGTCGCTTGATAAAAATTTAGAATTACTTCCTGTTACATACACTTCAGCGTTTTTAATTTGCATAAAACTTAACAATACAGATTCAAATTCACGAACCTCTTGTATTTCATCAAGTATAATATAATATTTATCATTATCAACAATTTTATCTTTTACATATTTATTTAATTCATCTGGATCATGATAAATAATATTCTCTCTAACACTCAAGTCTAATTTTATAATATGGTCTTCTTTTACACCATTTTCTAGAAGATAATTTTTAAAAATTGGATCTAATAAATATGACTTCCCTGCTCTTCTTATTCCAGTGACAATTTTTATAAGACCATTATCCATCCTTTCTATTAACTTGTTTAAATAAATTTTTCTTTTAATTTCCATTATAACCTCCATTACGAATTTTTTCCGTTTATGCCCTTTTTTCGTAATATCATTATACCAATAATCTTTTATAAAATCAATTATTCATTCCGAATTTTTCCCTTTAGGCACTTTTTTCGTAATGATTTCTAAATCTAATTAAAGATGTAATACTAGATATTATCTCAAGTACATTTCCTAAAATAGCAACATAAGCACCAACATATACATTATAATATATCCAGAAAAAAGTACCAATTAAAACAGTGATTCTTATATATTTTTCATCCTTTTTATAAGCCCCATAAGTATAAAGACAAGATATAAATATAGGTATTAAACTAACTAACCCATTATATGTAAAAGCACCAAGTATAATATATACTAAACATATACTAAATAACATATATATAGGAATATTTTTATTATTTTTTGTATAATTATAAAATATAAGAGATTTAATTATTCCAAAGAAATCAGTAAGAGAAGCACTAAACGCGTGTATTATAAAATATTGTAAAGAATATAATAAATTAGCTATTATTTGAAATAACAATATATTTTTCTTTTCTTTATTTTGAATACTTAATACCCAAAGTATAACAGCAAACATTCCTATAATTTGTGAAACTATCATTCTTACCACCACTAATATGATAACACGATTTTTACAAATAATCCATTTACATTTTGTACTATATATGGTATTATACTTATTCGTGAAAGGGGTTTTATATATGAAAACTACATATTTAACAAATGCTGAACTTGATAAACTACATTATTTCTTTCCTGGAAAAGGGGTTGTAAATGTAGAAGGAGATTTATTTTTAACTGGAAGTAGAATAAATCTATGGAAAAAAAGACAATTACTTAAAAGATTCACTTTAAGAGATAAGCAATATTTAGATAGTAAATTACTCAATATCACAACTTTAATAAGTTATAGTGACACTTTAGGTCAAATTGAAGAGTTAGTTTTACCAGATAGCATACTTGTTATTGGTGGTAAAGTTGTCGGTTGTACTATGCCTTTTATAGAAAAAAGTGCTAATTTACAAACAGTATTAGAGAATAAAGAAACACCTTTAGAAGAAAGACTAACCTATTTAAAACAAATAGCATTAGTACTAGAAAAGATAGAAAACTTAAGTGATTTTCCATATGAATTTCATATAGGAGATTTACACGAAGGAAACTGTATATTAAAAGATGGAAAGATAAAAATAATAGACCTAGACAGTGCATACATATCAAATAATACTCCATTTCAATCTAAATATTTAGTAATTAACAAAAATCTAGAAATGTGTCCACATAAATATAAAGTTGGAGAAAATGGTTTAGTTATACCTACAACTGATACAGATAGATATTGCTTAATAATAATGCTTCTAAATACTTTATCTAGATTTAAAATTTGTGATTTATCAATAAATGAATTTTATGAATATCTTAATTATTTAGAAGACATAGGTTTAAATAAAGAATTACTTGCAAAAATAGAAAACATATATCATGAAGGAAAAACAAAATCTATACTAGAATATTTCGACGAATTAATAGCAAATGCTCCATTTCAAGCACATCACTTAGTATATAAAGCAAAAACTGGAAAAGATTTGAAAAAATATTAGTCTTTTCCTTTTTTATTTCTTTCAATATGAAATAAGTATTGTATGGCAATTCCTGAATATTCACCAAATTCTTTTTCCATTAACTTGCTTATTTCTTTTATGTCATTTTTTATATTAAAGTTATTAGATATATATTTTCTTACCCAAGTATCTATTGGAAAAGTATCAAATCTTCCAAAGCCAAAAAGTAAAATGCAACTTGCAACTTTTATACCTATTCCTTTTATAGAAGTCAAAATCTTTAATGCTTCTTTAGTACTCATAAAATCTAGTTTTTCTAAAATTCTTTCATCTTTTTTTAATAGATCTAAAGCGTTTCTTACATATTTATCTCTAAATCCAAGTCCTAGTCTATTTAACTCTTCTATACTTATATCTTTAATACTTTCATATGTAGGAAATAAATAATATTCTTTATTTTTAAAAATAACGTGTTTTCCATATTTTTCACTTAATCTATTTATAATACCACTTATTCTTTTAACATTGTTATTTTGGCTTATTATATAACTTATATACATTTCAAATTTATCTTGTTTTAGTATTTTATAACCTTTACATAAATTTATATCATTTTTAAGTATTTTGTTTTTACTTAAAGCTTCATTAATTATATTATAGTCTCTTTCTAAATCAAAATAGTATTTTACTACTTCAGTTAAATCTTCTTCATTATTACTTTCTATTAATAAGTAATTTTCTTCTTCTTTTATGTTTATTACTCTGTCACTTAAAATTACAGTAAAAGTACCATCTGTTTTCTTAGTCATCCTAAAACATTGTCCACTAAATAAAGTATCATATAAATTTAAATCTTTTTTATTAATTTTTATCATATTAATTATTATATCAATTTAAAGTATTAAAAACAAACTATTTTTGATATAATTAGTTAAGAGGTGAAATATATGAGTTTAGTTATTTATAATACTTTAACTAGGAAAAAAGAAGAATTTATTCCATTAAAAGAAGGACACGTTGGTATGTATGTATGTGGACCTACTGTATATGGACTTCCACATTTAGGACACGCGAAAAGTTATATTACTTTTGATGTTGTTTATAGATATTTAACTTATTTAGGTTATAAAGTAAAGTATGTGCAAAATATTACAGATGTTGGACATTTATTAGGAGATGCTGACGAAGGAATAGACAAAATTGAAAATCAAGCTAAAAAAGAACAAATAGATCCAACTGAAATTGCCTATAAATATGAAAGAATCTATTTTGATAATATGAGAGAATTAAATGTACTTCCTCCTTCTATAAGTGCAAGGGCTACCGGACATATTATTGAAATAATTGAAATGATACAAAAATTAATTGATAAAGGCTATGCTTATGTAACAGAAGAAGGTAATGTTTATTATAAAGTTAGTAAATTTAGTAAATATGGAGAATTATCTAATAGAGATTTAATTAATACTTTAAGTGGCGAAAGAATTGAAGTTAAAACTGACAAATTAGATAAAAATGATTTTGCCCTTTGGAAAAATGCAGAAAGTAATCACTTAATGAAATGGCCTTCACCTTGGGGATTAGGTTACCCTGGCTGGCATATTGAGTGCAGTGTTATGAGTACAAAATATTTAGGAAAAACTTTTGATATACACGGAGGGGGTATGGACAATATTTTCCCACATCATGAGTGTGAAATAGCACAGGCGGAAATTGCAAATGATGCACCTTTTGTTAAATACTTTATTCATAATAATTTAGTTACTGTTAATGGCCAAAAAATGGGTAAATCTTTAGGTAACTTTATTACTTTACCTGATTTATTTAAAAAGTATGATCCATTAGTTATAAGATTCTATATATTATTAAATCATTATAGAAAACCAACTGATTTTAATGATACACAATTAGTTGAAACACAAAAATTATATAAAAAATTAACTGAATCAGTTTTAAATTTAAGAAAAGAACTTAAAAATAAAGAATTTACTACTTTAGAAATAAATCCAGATATAGAAATTTTAAAAGAGAAATTTATAGAAGCTATGAATGATGACTTTAATACAAGTTTAGCTATAAGTTATTTATTAGAAGTCCAAAAGTTAATAAATAAAGAATTAACAACAAATAAATTAACAAGTAGATTATTAAGTTTAGATAGTTTAGTTAAAATGTATGAAGATATATTAGGTCTTAAATTTATTAGTAATAGTTCAAATGAAGAAGAACTTGTTAGTATTATTAATGATATAAGAAACAAATTTAGAGAAGAAAAAAACTATAAAGAAGCAGATATTTTAAGAGATAAACTAACTAATTTAGGATATTCTATTAATGATAGATAAAACTCATGAGAAAATTCTCACGAGTTTTTTGTTTCATATTCCTTACATAAATTGTCAAGTTCACGTATTAAATTATCTAATTCTTCTTTAGTTTTTACTCTTGCCCCACTACTAAATTTATGTCCTCCACCATTATATTTAGATGCAGTTTCATTAATAATAGGTCCCCTACTTCTTATGTTAACTTTATAAACATCAGATTTCACATCTTTAGTTACAAACATCCATACAATAAATTCATCTATATTATTGAAGTCATTTACCATATTAGAAGCACTGCTGGCATCTGCATTAAAAGAAGAAACTATATCATTTTCTAAAATTATATATGCAAACTTGTTTTTTGTAACTTTTATATTACTTGCAATATACCCCATAAGTCTAACTTCACTAATAGGTCTTTTGTAAATTTTACTGTATAATGGTTGTAAATTAATTTTGAATTTTTTTATTAAATCTGCTACTTTATATAGTACTTTTTCATCTGTTGGACTAAATAAGAATCTATTAGAATCACTTATAATTCCTATTAATATTGTACTAGCAATATCTTTATTTATTTTGAATTTTGTATTACTAAATAAATCTAAAAGAACTTCACAAGTACTTGTTGCATTTACATCAATATAATCTATTCCATTAAAACTTTCTACAAACGGATGATGATCTATTTTTATTACATTTTTGAATTTTGTTAAATCAAGTCCATCTATTCTAGATATATTTGGAACATCTAAAGTAATTACAAGAGAATCTTCATATGAAAAACTTTCCACTTTATCTAATTTTCCAATATATTTGAATTTTGATACACTTGCGCCTATTGCATATACTTTTTTATTAGGAAAATTGTATAAAATAGCATCTTTTAAAGCTATTTGACTTGCCACTGCATCTGGATCTGGTCCAATGTGACGTACCAAATAAATTACATTGTGTTTTTTTATTATCTCATATATTCTTTTTAATGCATCTTTACTCATCTATTTTCTTCTTTCTATTTTATTAAGTTATATGTATCTCTTGCTATCATTACTTCTTCATCAGTTGGTATAACATATACTAAAACACTACTATTTTCTGTAGATATAAGTGCTTCTTTACCTCTTACATTGTTCTTTTCTTCATCTAATTCTATACCTAATACTTTAAGTCCATTAATTACTTCTTTTCTTGTTATTACAGAATTTTCACCAACACCTGCAGTAAAACAAATCGCATCGCATCCTTCAAGTTCTACATAGTATTTTGCAATATAATCAATTATTCTTCTTACATACATTTTTTGTGCTAAAATGCAGTCTTCATTACCATTATTTATACCTTCTTCTATATCTCTTGAATCACTACTTACACCACTTATTCCTAAAAGACCACTTTCTTTATTTAAAATGTTATCTACTTCACTTGCAGTTATACCTAAAGCATTAATCATATATGTAACAATTGTAGCATCAATATCTCCACATCTTGTTCCCATTATAAGACCTGCGTTTGGTGTAAGTCCCATACTAGTATTTATACATTTTCCATTTTTAACAGCAGAAATACTAGCCCCGTTACCAATATGGCATATTATAACTTTAGTGTCATCTCTTCCTAGAATTTCATTTATTCTTTTACTTACGTATTTATGACTTGTACCGTGCATACCATATCTTCTGATTTTATATTCCTTTTCATATTTTCTAGGTATAGCATATAAATAGTCTGCTTCTTCCATAGTTTGATGAAAAGCTGTATCAAAAATTGCTACATTTTTAGCATTTGGTATTACACTCATACTTGCTTTTATACCAGTTATTCCAGCTGGATTATGAAGTGGTGCTAAAACACTTAACTCATTAATTTTATCAATAACATCATCATCTATAATAACACTATCACTATAATAAGTTCCACCTTGTACTATTCTGTGTCCTACTCCTTTTATCTCTTCTAAACTTTCAACAACTTTATAATTAAGAAGTTCATCCATTAGTATTTTAAAAGCTTCTGTATGATCAGTTAAAGGCACTTCTTTTTTTATTTTCTCGCCATTAATCTTAATTGTATACATACTACCTAATATACCAATTCTTTCAAATACACCAGAAATTAACACTTTTTCTTCTGGCATTTCATAAACTTGAAATTTTAAACTTGAACTTCCTGCATTAACACTTAATATTTTCATTTTTCCTTCACCCGTATTTATTATATATGTTTTTATATTTCATTTCAAGAAAAAAGGAATTTTTTTAATTTTTAAATTTTATGTTGAACTTTTAGTTATGTTGAACTTTATAAAAGAAGCCTCAAAAATAAAGACTTCTTAATAAAAAAGTTTCACATAATTTAATGAAAATAGTTTATAAATTATTTCAAAATAATTACTTTAATGACTCCTTTTTTTAGTAACCTTTCTTTTTATAATATTCATATAATTCTTTAAATCTATTAAAGTGTACTACTTCTCTTTGTCTTAAAAAACTAAGAGGGGCAAGTAAATCTGGATCTTTTGTTAAATCCATTAAGTTTTCATATACACTTCTTGCTTTTTCTTCTGCTGCCATATCTTCTGATAAGTCCACTATTGGATCTCCTGTTACATTAATGTATGCTGCTGTAAAAGGTACCCCATTCGCGTCTATTGGAAAAACACCTTTATTGTGTTCAGTGTAATGTGCAGCAAGTCCAGCCTCTTTTATTTCTTCAATACTTGCATCCTTTATTAATTGTCTTACTATTGTACTAATCATTTCTACGTGACCTAGTTCTTCTGTTGCTATATCTGATAAAAGTGCTCTTCCTTTTTCATCTGGCATTGTGAATCTTTGACATAAATACCTTAAGGATGCAGCAAGTTCTCCATTTGCTCCACCTAGTTGATCATTAATATATTTTGCCATTTTTAAATCTTTTTTCCTAATATTTATAGGATATTCTAACATTTTTTCATATTTAAACATTATAACTTACCTCCTTCAACCCAAGGCCAAGGATTATTAACCCATTTATAATTATTATAGTATTCTGTTTCACATAATAATAATGGTCCATAATTTTTTTCATACATAAGTTTATATTTCTTTAAATCAATAACTGCTTTTTTAAATTCATCATAAATTTCATTGTCATTAGAAAATACATCTAAATATAATCCCAAATCGAGTACTTTAAATGTTAATTCTTGTATTTTTAAAAGTAACTCATCTTTTTCTCCTTTAACAACCACTTTATAAATATAATTTTTATATGGACTATATAAATTCTTAAACATATTACCTTTATTTAGTCCTTCATTACTTGTAAATAATTCATTATCTTTTCTGAAGTTATTTATATTAATACTATCTATATTAAGTAACATATCTGTATCCCAAGTTTTTTCATTTTGAGTTACATTTATATCTTTATCTATATTTATTTCTTTATTTTCATTATTTACAAATGTTTCTCTTTCATCATAATACATTTTTTTACCTCCCAATTTAATTTATGTGTTTTATCTACTACTAGGATGGGCTAATTTAAAAAAAGTGTAAAAAGTTGCATTTACAATGAGAATTAACAAATTTATGCTTTTTTATATTTTTATATTTACATTTATTTTTTTTAATAGTATAATACAAAGCATTAGACAAAAATTTATTTGCTTTTATGTTTAAAATTACGAAAAAGAAGCAAATATAAAATCATTGAAAGGAAGTGAAGAAAAATGTGTAAACTAGGAGATATTATAGTAATCAAAGAGTTTAAAGATAAAAATGGTACAATTGTTCCGAAACATTCTTTTGTTGTTATAAATGATGAACCAGATTTTATTGAAGGATTTGAATATGACTTTGTTTCCAATGTTATGTGCAGTTTTCATAACAAAAAACAAAAAAAACGTAAACTTAATATAGAGGGAAATTTACAAATAAAACCAGAAAAAATCCACGGTCAAAATATAAATTCAAAAAGTGGTTATATAAGAGCAGATGAATTATTTTATTTTAAAAAAAATAAAATCGAATACAAAGTTATAGCTCATATGGATAACGATTTATTAGACGAACTTGTACAATTAATTATTAAACTCCACGATGAAAATAAAGAAAAAAATGTTATTACAAATTTGTAATTTGACAAAATTCTTACATTTTATTAAAATTAATCGCAACATTATCTTGTTATATTTCTATTTTTTGAATATAATAATATTAAAAAGAAGGAGGTTATTGCTGTGGAAAAGAAAGAAATTACTAAATTTCCTAAAGGTTTTTTTCAATTAAAAAGGCAGACAATAACTGCTAGTGAAGCTTTAAAGGATGTAGTACCACTTAAATGGGAAGAAAAAAAGGAACGCAATAAAAAACAAATTGTAAAGTTAGTAAAGAAAAAGGATTAACAAAATAAATTCTTGACACATAATATTAATAAATGATAGAATTAAACCACAAACGGGAGATGGTAGCCCCAGCCTAGCTTCGGCGACCTATTAATAGTAATAGGTTAAACGCAAAATGGATAGCCAAATAGCCCAAAAAACAATTCGGGCACTACTAAAACTTATCTTTATGATAAGTTTTTTATTATTTTTTTTAAAAAAAATGTAAAAATATTAAAATATATATTGAATTAAATATATTGTTCTTGTAAAATTAAAAACAGGTGAATAATATTATGAATTATAAAGTACAATCTAATAGTGATATGGATACTATTGAATTAGCCCAAAATATTGAAAGTGAGAAATTCCCTAATATGGTTATATGTTTAGAAGGAGATTTAGGTAGTGGTAAAACTCTATTTACTAAAGCTTTTGCTAAAAGTATGGGCATAAATGATAATATAACAAGTCCTACATTTAATATTATTAAGGAATATGAAGGTGAACTTAAATTATTCCATATGGATGTTTATAGATTAAGCGAAGTAAAAGAAGATTTAGGTATACCAGAATACTTTAAGAAAAAAGGTGTTACTATAATAGAATGGGCTGATTTAATAAGTGATATCCTTCCTAAAAAAAGACTTGATATTAAAATAAAAATAGTCGGAGAAAATAAAAGAATATTTACAATTACCCCATATGGTGAAGAATATGTAGATATTTGTGAAAGAGTTTTATAATTTAAAGCTCTTTTTATGTGTCTCTTTTTACAAGTTTTAAAGAAATAAATAAAAATATTAAAGTATAAATAATTAAAATAATATAAGAAAATAAATAAGATAAATGTGTGTTATATATTAAATTAGTAAATAAAATATCACTTTTATTATATAAATATGTTACATCTAAATGAGAAATAAAAACAAGTTCAATTATTTTAAAGCCATTAGATAAACAAAAATTAAAAATTGATGATGAAGAAAGATATAAAATAATACTAATTATAATAGAAACACTATTTCCTTTAAACATTAAACATAAAAATAAACTAAAAACAATTAAAAACACAAAAGGAATAATAAATTTAATTCCATTTAATATGTATATAATTATAAATGGACCTTTTATTAATTTATTAGATATACTAATTACCCCATTTAAAAGAAAAACACTTTTATTAGTTAGAATAGTTGCTATAACTAGGTTAAAAAACATAGAAATAATTAATAGTAAAAAAGTTATAATTATTAAAGAAAATATATATGAAAATAGAATTTCACTTCTTTTATGATTAGAAATATAAATATATCTTATAGTATTTCTTGTTAAATCATACCCTAGTAATTGAAAACTCAAAAATATAATTATAAAACCTATTATATAAAAACCATTTGTACTATTAAGCAAAATTGTTTTTAAATCACTTTTGGTGTCAACTAATTCTTTTTTATTTATTACTTCCATATTATTTAAGTATATTTTGTATCTTTTTTTATATTGTGTATAATCCCCATATTTATTAACAGTTTTGTATTCAGTTTTAGACATAAGTGGATAAGTAATAACCTCTAGATTTTCTTTATGCTTATAAGCCATAAAAGTAAAAAACATAGAATTAACTAATATAAATAATAATATAATTTTAAAATCTTTTCTTTTAATAATTCTATAAATATTTGCTTTAATTAAATTGAACACTACTTATCTCCCATCATATTAATTAACATATCTTCTAAAGAATCACTTTCTTCTACTCTATATACATTAACATTGTTTCTAACTAAAGTTTTTACATTATCACTTACTAAAGAATCATCCATATATGTATTATTTTCTATTCCAAGATTAGTTAATACATCATAATTATCTACTTTAAAATTAATCTTTTTCTCTTTTCTTACTTCTTTTAGATATACTTTTTTATTATGAATAAACAAAACACTATCGACAATTTTCTCTATTTCACTAATTATATGTGATGAAACTATTATAGTTTTATCTTTAAAGCTTAAAAGCAAATCTCTTAAGTCTTTTATACCTATTGGATCTAAACCATTAGTTGGTTCATCTAAAATTAAAACAGCCGGGTCTTTTAAAAGTGAAATAGCAATTCCTAATCTTTGTTTCATACCTAATGAGAATTTTTTGACAACTTGTTTATTATTATAATCTAATTTAACTAAATCCATTACAGTTTTTATTCTTTCAAATGGTGTATTGTAAACATAAGAAAAATACCTAAGGTTTTCATATGCAGTCAAAAACTCATAAAAACTGACATAATCTACAATTGCAGAAGTGCTTTCTAATGCTTTGTTGTATTCATCTTTTATGTTGTAACCATTTAAAAATACTTCTCCAGTACTATCACATAAGTGCAAAATGATTTCTAAAAGTGTTGATTTTCCACTTCCATTACTACCTACTAAGCCATATATTTTCCCCTTTTCTAACTTAAAATTAACATCTTCTAATACTATATTTTTTCCTCTTTTTTTATTCACATTATATGCTTCAACGCTATACATAATTCCTCCTTGTTATGTAAATTAACACACTGAATTACTAAAGTCAACCCCACTGAAAATTCAAAATTGGAACACCAAAATTAGGTCAAATTAAACCAAAATTGAGTTTTGAATTAAGGAATTTTTAAAATTAGTAAAAAAAGAAGAATCAAAATTAAAAATTGAAACATAAAAAAAGAAGAAAAATTTTAATCTAACAAAGCATTTTCTTCTAAAATTATATCTTTAAATGTATTTTTAAACTCTTCTATTCCTTTCTTCTTTGCATCATCATATACATTTTTGCAATTTTTAATAGCCGAATATATATCTTTTATATCTATTTCTTTTTTATTTTCAAAAACAGCACTACTGAATATATTACCCACTATCATTAAGGCTATATCAGGATATCTATTACCTATTTCGTATATTCTTTTGTATTCATCTGTAAATTCTACAATAAACTTAAATATCTTTTCTTTTTGAAAATCTGTATATGGAAATTTAACATTACTTTGTACTTCAAATTTATGATATGTTCCTAAAAGTATTTTGACTGTATCTTCTTTACTAGGTTCATTTACATCTATTTTAATGAAACGTCTTAAAAATGCACGATCTTTTAATATATATGTATCATATTCATTAGTAGTAGTCGCACCTATCATTTTTATACTACCTCTATCTAAAACTGGTTTTAGCATATTTGCAAAATCTACATTGTAATTAGATGTATTTCTACTTACTAATAAATGTGCTTCGTCTATAAATAGTATTATCTTTTCTTTTTTTGATAATTCTTTTATTAATATTTGTAGTTTGTTTTCAGTAATTCCACCACTTTCTACATTTCCAAGTAAACTAGAAATATTTATTTTTATCACTTTGTAATTTTTAATGGCATCTGGTACTTCTCCAAGTTTAATTTTATATGCTATTCCTTCTACTATTGCAGTTTTACCTATACCTGGTTTACCTACTAACAAAGCACTTTTTTCAGGTGTTAATAAAGTAAGTATAACTTCTTTTATTTCATTATCTCTACCAATTGCTGGATTTGTGACGTATTCTCTATTTGTTAAGTCTTCTCCATAAGTAGAAAGTACACTAAAGTCATCATCAAAATCAAGTATTTCTAATTTACTATCCATATTTTACTCACCACTAACATTATACATAAAATAACAATTTTCTACAAGATTAATTTACTTATAGTTATATAAATGTTAAAATTATTGCAGGTGGAAATATGAAAAAGGTATTTATTGTTTTTATGGTTTTTATTTATTCTATTCTTTTAGGAATTAACATATATCTTTTAGAAACACCTAAAATAAAAGAAATCAATATAAGTGATCAAATTAATGAGGATTTAACTAAAAATGTTGTTGTTAAAATTAAGAATATATTTAATAAAAATGTTAAATGTAAGATAAATGATTCAAATTGGATGAAACCTATAAATAATGAGTGTTCTTTTAATTTAGAAAGTGGTAATTATAAAGTTTATCTAAAAATAAATAAGAACTTAACTATTAGTAAAAAGTTTAGTGTTGAAGTAAATAAAATACTTGGTTTAAATGTTAAAAATGAAAAGATATATTTAGCAATTGATGAAAATTATAAATTGAGTTATGAAATTGAAAAAATTGGAAATGTTGATGAAGTTATTAAGTATATTATAGATGATGAAAACATTTTAAAAATAGAAAATGATACTATTATACCTTTAAATGTCGGAAGTACAAATATTACTCTAGTTACAAGTAATGATTTAAAGAAAACAATAAATGTTATAGTTACAGATCTTTTTAGAAAAGCAAATTTATCTAATAATTATGTAAAACTTAGTTGTTATAGGTATACTATGGATGAAGCACATATTTTAGATGAGGCACTTAGTTTTAAAATAAATGAAGCAGGATATCAAACTAGAGGCGCAGTTGTAGCAGCTGCAAGGTTTCTAATATTAAATTTTCCTTATAAAGTCACATATTTTGGAGAAAATGGAAGATTATCAATAAATGGAAGGTATGCTGATGGAGAAGGAAGATATTATCATAAAGGACTTTATTTAAGTACAGATAAATTTAGTGAGATAGTTCACTCGATTACAGGTCCCTCAATATGGGGTTGTCCTTTAGTCCAAATAAACGAAGAGCCTTACCCAACATATCAAAATGGGCTTGATTGTAGTGGTTTTGTTAGCTGGGTTTTGTACAATGCAGGATTTGATGTTGGCGATGTTGGAGCTGGTATTACTTATGGAATTTACGATTTATCAGATTTAGGAATACATAATGATCTTACAAGAGATTTTATATATAATGGTTCATATAAAGTTGGAGATTTAATTGGAATAGATGGTCACGCAGCAATAATCGCAGGTATTGATGAAGAACATATTTATGTAGCAGAAAGTTTATTAAATGGGGTTGTTATAGAAACTTATAGAAAAGATGGAAATGATTTATATAGATTATATAGTTATATAAATAATATGGATGATGTTTATATTAATGAAGGAAATTACTCTAATATGTGGTAAAACTCTTAACCTATTAAGTTAAGAGTTTCTTTTACTAGATTTCTATATTCTTCTTTATTTAGTTCTTCTTTTGATAAAATATCATTAGGTAATTTTTCTTTTAATCTCAATATTTTTTCAACTGATTCATTTATTCTATCTATACTTATTGTACCTTCATTTATACTTTCTTTAATTAAAGATACAGCACTTTCAATACTACTAGGCATTAAAAGTATATCCACTCCAGCATTTATTGCTAATTCATATATTTCTTTTTCGCTATAATTATTTGTAATAGCTCCCATATTAAGGGCATCTGTTATTACTAAACCTTTATAACCTAATTCATTTTTAAGTAAGTCTGTTATTACATTTTTAGAAAGAGAGGCAGGTTTTAAAGAATCGTCTAAGTTTTTAACTGCTATATGACCGATCATTATGACTTCTGCATTATTATTAATCGCGTCTATAAAAGGTATTAAATCACTATTTAAAAGTTCTTCTTTTGTTTTATATTGAATTGGTAAATCATAATGTGAATCACTACTTACTGAACCATGTCCTGGAAAATGCTTATATACTGGTATTACCCCTTCATTAATCATAGAAGATGAAACAGATAAACCCATATTACTTACTAATTTAGGGTTAGTTCCAAAACTTCTTTCACCTATTATATAATTATCCATAGAATCAAGTACATCAATTACTGGGGCAAAATCCATATTTACACCAAATGTTCTTAATTCTTTACCTATTATTGTTCCTATATTTTTACCTATTTCTAAATTTTCAGTTTTACCAACTTTTATCATATCAGGTATAGTTGTAACATTTTCTATATCTTTTATTCTTTGTACTAAACCACCTTCTTGATCAGTTGCTATAAAAGGTTTTATTTCTAACAAATTATTAATATCACTTACTAATTTAGTTGTATTTTCATAATCAGTTATATTATTTTTAAAAAGAATTATACCTCCTGGTTTATAACTTTTTATTAAATTTGATACATCCTCATTTAAACTACTTACATTAATAGATATAATAGCCATTTGACTTATTTTTTCTTCTAAAGACATACTTTCTAATGTTTTTAATACATTATCTATTTCATTATCAGTTTCATTTACTTTTTCATTTTTATTTACTTCAGTATCATCTTTTTTTATATTAGTTTTCTCTTCTTTATTATTTTTTATAACTAAAAATGAAACACCTACTATTAAAATTACCCCTAAAATGCAAATCACTTTTTTCATATCACACCTCTATTAAAGAATAACATAATATTATTTATTTTTCTAGTAGCAATATTTATAAAATAACATAAAATATATTAGAATAGTAAATAAGCTATTCTTAAAGTTTAATAATTAATTTTTTAATATAAAATCTTTTATAAGTCACTCCTTTAACTTTTAATCGAGTAGAAAAAATTTGTATTAATTTACAAGTTTATCTCTCGTTTTTTTTGACATACTAAAACTCTCAAAGTAAAATTTTTGAGAGTTTTAACTATTAATTAGAATTTTTTAAAGTTAAAATAGCAGGATTTACAATATCTTCTGATTCAGAAACACCATATTTTTTATTCCAATATTTTCTATATTCTTCACCATTTTTAGAAAAAATTGAAACAGCCTTAGCAGTTAAACTTGTCATAAGTAAACTTAAGTCAAATTCATCCAAAAATACTTGTCTTTCAGCTTCAGCAAAAGAAATACCTTTTCCAATTTTTTTCATCAAAGAAATTACAGCTTTAACTATAATTGCAGAATAATAATCATTACAATTATCATCTACATATTGTAACCATTCTTCAACTTTTTCTGGTCTTATTAAAGGTAATCCTTCTTTCATTATTTGATATTTACTTTTTTTGATAGCCATTAATTCTTCTTTTCTTGGATTTCTTATATTTTGATCTTTAATTTGACTTTCTCTTTCTTTATCAGCAATAGCATCCCCAAAAATTTTCCTTATTGATTCATTAATAGATTCCCAGTCTCTTTTGTCATAACCATATTCAATATAAGGGTTAGAATATAATACTTCGCCTGTTTCTTCTAAAGTTATTGAACTTATTGCAGCTCCATACCCTACAAAAGGTACACTCATATTTTTCATTTCAACATTTTCAAAATAGTTAACATCTTTTAAGATTTGAGTACCACATTGCTCCACACCATATACCCAAATTCTATATGAAACCCTCTTCCCAATATGGCTTTTAAGTTTTTCAAACATTCTTATTGCCTTTTGTTCTTTATTACGTTTTGCTACAATGTATTCTTCTAAAGTCATTTCATAGTCTTCAATAGGTGTTATAACACCATATTCTGTAATACATACTGATTTAACACCATCAAAATTTTTCATATAATTCCTTCTTGTTTCATCAATTGTAATTCTTTTACCAACAAAGAACCATTTAGATAAATTTCTTATTGTACCAATATATTTTTCATTTCCATCAATAATAAAATCTTGTTCTACAAATCTAAATTTAATACATTGTTTTTTGATTTCAACATTTTCTGGATTTGTATTTTCAGTTTCTAAAAATTCTTCTCTATCATTAGGATATATATATTGAACATATCTTTTAGTAATTTTTTCCATAACAAAAATTCCTCCATTAAAATTTTGAATATATACTAACATAAAAAGAAATCGTTGTCAATTTTGCCTTTAATACAAAAAACTCTAGTTTTCTAGAGTTTTATTCAGTTAAATATTGTTTGTTTTTTATATAGTATTCTATACCACTTGCAACTGATAATACTGTGGCTATCATTATAAGAAAATCTGCTACTCTTATTCCCCAAAGTTCAAAAGGCAAATTGTAAAATAACATTAAAGTTAAACCACACATCATAAATATTGTTTTTAGTTTTCCAGCAATACTAGCCCCCACAGCTCCTTTTTTATTACCAGCAACCATTTTAATTGAATCAACAATTGTATCTCTACTTATTATAATAACTGGTATAATCATATGAATAAATCCAGTACACGCAAGTATTATCAAAACACCATTTACAAGTATTTTATCAGCAATCGCGTCCATTACTTTCCCAAAATCAGTAACCATATTATATTTTCTAGCAATATGCCCATCTACAAAATCAGTAACTGAAGCTATTAAAAATAAAAATCCACATATAAAGTATTTTATATTTACTTGTAATTTTCCATTTATTAAAATTGTCGGTAAATCAATTCCAACTTTTTCTAAAGGAAATATAAGTAATATTAAAACAAATATTGATAAAATTATTCTTGTTATTGTTATTTTATTTGGTAAATTCATATATATCACTTCCTATATTATTTATTTCTAACTTATCACTTAAAAACATATTTAATACTATTAAAGTAACACAAACTAATATAATAGTTACTATACTAAATAGATAGACTGGTTTTAATTTTGCTTTTCTTTTTTTCTTTTGAGTATAAGGACTAGATATCTTTTTTCTAGTTTCTTTTTCATTTTGTTTTTCTAATTCTTTTACTTTTTCTTCTATTTCTTCTATTGGTATTCTAGATGTAAAATCAAATAAAAAATCATTAAATTCTTCTAATACTTCTTCTTCATCTACATTTAGATATTTTGCATATTTTTTTACCAATTCTTTTAAGAAAAATATATCTTTAAAAGCATTTATATTTCCATCTTCTAAATTTTCTAATTGCGGTATTGTTATTTCTAAATCATTTGCCGCTTCTTCTTCTTTTATTCCTATTGATTCTCTTTTCTCTTTGAATAATTTTCCTACATTTTTCATAATAGGTTTATCTCCTTTTTATAAAAATAAATATCTAATAAGCCATTTTCTGTACCCTTTTAAGGGTGGTAAACATTTATCTAGTTATAAACTCTCTTAATCCGTTTTTATTCCTTCATAAGAACTCCCCTACCAAATTTGGGTTTCTCACTCGCGGGGTTTACCACGTTTCACAAATGTATCCCTACATTTTCCTCGTCGCTGTGGCACTTTTATACCTAATCAAATCAGTTCTTGATTTTTTCGGAGCCGTTAGATTATAATCTACCTAAAGTTATTTTTTCCTTTAGCACGAACACTATATCCATTACAGGTCTATGTGAGTATGGACTTTCCTCTACATAATTATATGCAGCGTTTACCTAAGATATTTATTCATTATGTGTTTCACCATATACTATTTTTTCAAGTTCTCCTAATCTTCTTAAGATATCAACATTTGTAACACCCTTATTATTTTCTGCTATACTTAATGTTGACTTTAAATTACGAATTTCATTTTTTAGACGTGAATTTTCTTCTAAAACTGACTTAAGTTCATTATCATATCTTTTTAACATTTTGTTATACTCAATATAATCTTCCATAATTACATCTAAAAATTTGTCAACTTCTTGTGGTCTATAACCTCTTGCATCTACTTTAAATTGTTTTTCTAGTATATCATTTGTTGTTAGGACTATTTTACCTTCCATATTATCAATGCCCCTTTTCCATTATAATTATAAGAGAAATGTCGAACTTTGTCAATTATTTGAAAGAAAAAAGGAAACATCATAAAAATGATATCTCCTTAAACATGTTTAATTCCCTTTTTTAAAAAATTCATAAATAATAAACAGAAGCACTAACATACTTAATAAATTGTAAATTATAATATTTTAAATAATTTGTTATTTATAAATTGTATTACCTACTTAATAAATTTTACACATTTACATAAAAATAGTTTAGGAATTAAAACATGTATTGGCTTATTTATTCCTAAATAATTTGACAGTAAAGATTATTACTGACCAATTATAAATTCTTCTGAATTTAATTTAGATATTTCAAAATCGGTGTTTTGTATAATTAGATTAACCTCATCTAATTTCTTTTTAATAGTGTCTCTATCAAAATTAACATTACTAACTTCAAAATAAGAGTTATTTACTTCAGAAACTCTTTTTTTAGTGTTTTTGTAATTTAAAAGATTTTCATAGCAAGTTTTGATTTTTCTTAAGTTTGTATTATCTACAATAGCTTCTTGAATAGTTCTTCCATCACTTAATTTTAGACTATTGTTTTTTTCATACATTGCTTTTTTCATATTAGATAGTCTTTTTACTGTTTCTGTTATTTCTTCTAGTTTTAAATCAAAAGTACTTTTGTTATCTTCTATTATGTTTATTTTTCCATCAAGTTCTTGTGTTTCTGTATTAAACACATACCCTTTAATATCGTAAAGTAAGTTAGATAATTTCTTTTCATCTTCACTTATCATATTCATAAGTGCTGATATATTTGTTTTCATTTAAAACACCTCCAAATTTCATAATAAGATTATAGTATATTTTATTATTAAAAGCAAATTAAATTAAGAATTTTTTTATATTTCTATTATAGAATTTATAATATGTTCACATAAAACAGAACCTTTAACTTTTTTTGTATTTACTAATTCATAATGAGTAGGAAACTTTTTTGTATTAGAAGTAATCGGACATAAAACTACTAAACCTGTGAATTTATTATAAATATCTTTACTAATAACAATTGCTGGTCTTAAGCCAGTTTGTTCGTGTCCTTTTGTAGGTACAATATAACAAATATCCCCTGTTTTGGTATATACATTATTTCAATTTTTCCTTTCCTAAATCTTCTCCCCAGTCATATACTTCTATTTTTCCTTTATCTTGATTAGGTAATTTTTCAAACATTTTGATTCTTTCTTCTAAAGTTTTATGTTCTTTTCTTTTTGATATAATTATTCTATTATTTTCTTCTATCAAATCGATTTTATCATTTGTTTTTAAATTAAGTGATTTCAATATACTACTAGGGATTCTAACACCTAAAGAATTTCCCCATTTTTGAAGTTTTGCTTCCATTATATCATCTCCATTAATTTATAGTATATACAAAGTTTATACATTTTTCAAATTTTAAAAAAATTCGGGGGGTGTTCCCCGATTAAAAGTTATTACAACATCCTTCTGTTACATTGCAAACTTCATTTTCTTCACAACAAGTGTAACATGGACTATATGTATGTTTATAAATATGATGATTTATTATTCTTGTATTTACTGGACATACATGAGGTACTTCATGAACAAACTCTCTATGAATTACTCTTTCTCTAGGACACTCATATATTGGTGGCATTACAACCCCAGGCATAGCATTATAACTTGGACCTGCAGCATAAGACCCTTCATAACTTTTTGTTGTTTTACTTTCTTGATAATTCATTTCTTTATTTGATTCAACTTCATATCCACTATACATACCATTTGTTTCTTTGTACATAACTATCACTCCTTTTCAATAATATATTATGAAAAAAAGCTAATTTGTGTATAGGCATTTAGAAAGGAAGTTTCATATTTCCATTTGATAGATTTTTCATCATAGTTTTCATTTGTTCAAATTGAGTTAATAATCTATTAACATCTTCTACTTTAGTTCCACTTCCTTTTGCTATTCTTTGTTTTCTACTTGCTTTTAAAACACTAGGATTTCTTCTTTCATAAGGAGTCATTGATAAAACTATAGCTTCTACTCTACCCATTATTTTAGGATCGATATTTACATTAGTTAGTCCCATTTTTTTAGCTCCTGGAAGAAGTTTTATTAAGTTTTCTAAAGGGCCTAATTTTTTTATTTGTTTCATTTGTGTTAAAAAGTCTTCTAAAGTAAATGAACCTTTTTTCATCTTTTTTGCTGTTTCATATGCTTCTTGTTCATTTATTACTTCACTTGCTTTTTCGGCAATAGATACAATATCTCCCATACCTAAGATTCTGTCTGCTATTCTTGTTGGTACAAATTCACTTAGGCCATCTAGTTTTTCAGAGTCACCTATTAATTTAATTGGAATATTTGTTAAATGTCTTAAAGAAAGCGCAACCCCTCCTTTAGTATCTCCATCCATTTTAGTTAATATGCAACCAGTCAATTTTAGTTTTTCATTAAAACCAGTTATTACATTTACTCCATCTTGTCCCATCATCGCATCTATTATTAAAAGTGTTTCATCTGGATTTACTTCATTACTAATATTTTTTAATTCATCCATTAATTCTTCATCTATTTGAAGTCTTCCTGCTGTATCTATTAGGACATAATTTAGTCCGTGTTCTTTTGCATATAAAACACCATTTTTAGCTATTTCTACTGGATTATTTTTACCTTCTTCATAAACTTCAATATTTAGGCTTTTTCCAATTGTTTTAAGTTGGTCAATTGCAGCTGGTCTATATACGTCACAAGCTACAAAAAGTGGTTTTTTGTTATATTTTTTTCTTACTAAGCTTCCTAGTTTTCCCACTGTTGTAGTTTTACCACTACCTTGAAGACCACTCATAAGGACTACTGTGAAATCCTTTATAATTAAAGGACTTGCATCTTTTCCAAGTAAAGAAATAAGTTCATTTCTTATAATACTTGCAAAAACTTCACCAGGTTTTAAACTTTTTTGTACTTCTTCTCCCATAGCTTTTTCTTTTACAGAATTTACAAATTCACCCACAATTTTGTAGTTAACATCAGCTTCTAATAAAGCAAGTCTTATATCGCGAGCCATTTCACTTATATTTTCTTCAGTTATTTTCCCATATCCTTTTACTTTAGATATTATTGTATCTAATTTATCAGTTAAAAAATCAAACATATTTTACACCTCATATACACATTATAGCATAAAAACTAGAAAAACTACATTAATTATAATATAATATATTTGAACAAGGGAGGTTTTATGTTATGGAAGATGTTAAACTTTATATTCCAAAAAGTATGGAAAAAAGAGAAGTTCATATAGAAGGGGCTAAAGAAAAATTTAAGTTATATCCTATTATAAGTGATACTGAAAAACTTAAAGAAGAAAGAAAACGCTATATAGAAATGTTAGGAGAAAATGTTGTTATAAAAATATTAAGTAGTACTCCTATATGGTATAGTAGTGGAAAAGTATTTGATTTTAACAAAGAATTAAATGGAAGATACTATGAATTTTGTACGCACCCAATTAAAGATAAATATGGTTTTAAAGATGAATTCATTGAAAAAGGTCCATATGATGGAAAAAGTGTTTTAGGTGTTAATGTAGATAATCAAAGAAGATTCTTTTATACTGCACCAACTATATATAAATATGGAAAAAGTTATATTGTTGAACCATCTATTGAAATAAGTGAAGACTTATTTAATATTTATAAAATACTTTTTAGAGATTTTAGTCATATTACTTTAGATGATATAAGTAAATATAGAGAATTCTTTAGTGTTAGTAATGAACCATATATGGAATTTGATGAAGAAGTTTTAGAAGAATCTTATAGATTAGGAAATATAACTTTAAAGCAATATAAAGAAAAATTAGATAAAGCTTTAACAGAACAAAGATTAGTTAAAACATTAAGAAAATAGGTATTAACCTATTTCTTTTATTTTATCTTGTAAAGCTTTTACATGTAATATACTTTCATACTTTTTTAACTTTTGTGAAACTTCTTTTATAGTTCTTCCTATTATAGCCCGACTTACTTTTATATTATCACTTATTTCACTTAAAGATAAATCTTCATAATAATAATTTTTAAAATATAATTGTTGTTTTTCTGTAAATAAATCTTTATATATTTCAAATAAACTTATTAATTCTTCTCTTTCTTTCATTTAATCATATCCTTATATAAATAGTAAGCTATTAATGTTTTAGGATCAGTTACTATTCTTTTTTTAATTAATTCATCTATTTCTTCTAAAGTATAAAAGTTAATTTCATCAACTTCATCTAATATATTTGGATGTGTTTCTTTAGTTTTAACTTTTATTAAAAATAAGTGCATTTCACCATCTGACATATTTTCTATAATGTTATATGTTATTATAGGATTATCTGAAATACTTATAATGTCTTCTTTTTTTATACCACACTCTTCTTCTAGTTCTTCTATTATTATTTCTTTTATAGAAACTTTTTTGTCAATTGTTCCTGCTGGTATTTCTAATGTTGTTTTTCCAAGTATTGGTCTATATTGTGTTACTAAAGCCATTTTTCCTTCTTCGTTTATTACTATCCCGCCTGATGCACCTCTTAAAGCAACTTTGGTATATTTCTCTATTTTTCCATTTCTTTCTCTTTCACAGTCGTATATTTTAACATACCCGTCATATACTAATTTCACTCATACCACTCCTTAAATAACCCATAAATATATGCTTCTATATCAAAAGGTATCATATCAGTTATTTTTTCTCCAAAACCTACAAATTTAACTGGAAGATTAACCTCATTTTTAATAGCTAAAACTATTCCTCCTTTTGCTGTTCCATCTAATTTAGTTAGAATAATTCCACTAAGACTACATATTTCTTTAAAACTTTTTGCTTGACTTATACCATTTTGTCCAGTAGATGCATCTATTACAAGTAATGTTTCATCTGCTTTTCTATCTAATGTTTTTTCTATTACTTTGTTTATTTTCTCTAATTCTTTCATTAAGTTTAATTTATTTTGAAGTCTTCCTGCTGTATCTATAAGGGCTACATCTATGTTTTTTTCTTTTGCCATTTTTAAGCCATCAAAAACTACACTTGCTGGATCTATGTCATCTCTTCCAAAAAACGGAACATCTAATTTATTTGCCCAGTCTTTTAGTTGTTCAACAGCCCCTGCCCTAAAAGTGTCTGCACCTATTAAAATGCAAGATTTTCCTTCTTCTTTTATTCTACTAGCAAGTTTAGCAATACTAGTTGTTTTTCCAACACCATTAACACCTACAAACAAAATTGTAGTAAGACCTTCTTTAGAATAGTTAATTTTACTTGTTAATTGTTCTTCACCAACATATATTAAAAATAACTCATCTACTATTACTTCTTTTAAATAATTAAAGTCAGTTATGTTTTCACTTTTAACACGACGTTTTAACTTTTCCATAAATTCATTAGTTGTTTTAACACCTATGTCAGCCATTATAAGTATTTCTTCTAATTCTTCATAAAAAGAATCATCTATTTTAGTAAATTTTATACCTAAAAGATTTAATTTATTTACAAAGTTTTCTTTTGTTTTAGTTAAACCTTTTTCATATTGATTTACTACTTCTTCTTTTATTTCTTTATCTTTATTAAATAAGTTTTTTAATTTATTAAATATTCCCACAAGACACCTCCTTAATGTTATTACATAAAACTACTATTAATAGTATAACACTTAAATTATATGTTGTAAATTTTACACTAATATTTAAATTAATTATAATGTAGATCTTTAAAACCTACAAGAATCATTTTATGCATCTTTTAAACTATTTTCATTCAATAGAAAATCGTAAATACTCATATATATAATCCCATTATCATCTTGCCATTTTATAAAATGATCATAAACAATAACTATTTTCTTGAAATTATCTCCTACATTTAAAAGCGATTGCAATTCTTGTTCTTTTTTTTCATCATCGTCAATACTATAGGCAGATTGTATATAATATTTATCACTACCTTTATTAACAACAAAATCAATTTCTAACTGCTTATAATCCTTTTTCCCGTTATTTAAATTATTTCTTTTTTCTACGATGCCAATATCAACATTAAAGCTTCTTCTTCGTAATTCATTATAAATTATATTTTCCATAATATGATTTTTCTCTATTTGTCTAAAATTGATTAAACTATTCCTAATACCCATATCTACAAAATAATATTTAGATGGTGTTTCAATATACTTTTTACCCTTTACATCAAATCTTTTTGCTTTTTCTATTAAAAACTCTTCTTCTAAATACTTTAAATATAATGAAATTGTTTTATCAGTAATGTTTTTATTACCTTTACTAATAAATGTATTATATAATTTAGTTGGATTAGTAAGAAATCCTATACTTGATGATATTATTTCAATTAATGTTTTTAATTCTTCATCATTTCTTATATCATTTCTTTCAATTACATCATTAATATACACATTATTTTTTTGAAAGTTTAAATAATCAATTTTTTCTTCTATTGTTTTTAAAGTGGCAACAAAAGGTAATCCACCAAAATTTATATATTCATCTAACCCCTTTATTTCATCTTTATCATAAACAGACATATATTCAGAAAAACTTAAAGGGTACACTCTTATTTCATCCCCACGTCCTCTAAATTCAGTAATGATATCTGAAGATAAAAATTTAGAATTACTTCCTGTTACATATACGTCTAAATTATTTTTTCTTAAAAAACTATTTAGTACACTCTCAAAATTATTTACTTTTTGTACTTCATCTAAAATAATATAATACATATTATTATCTGTTATTTTACTCATAATGTATTCATAAAGTTTTTTAGGATTTGTATATTCTTCATTTTCAATAGAATCTAACTCTAATTTAATAATATGATTTTCATCTACACCATTATTTAGAAGATAATTTTTAAAAATTGGATCTAATAAATATGATTTTCCACTTCTTCTAATACCTGTAACAATTTTTATAAGTTTATTTTCCTTTTTAGATATTAATTTATTTAAATAATAACTTCTTTCAATTTCCACTTTAAAATCCTCCTTTATATTAATATTAATATTATATACTTTTAAACAAATTTAATCAATAATTTATTACGGAAAAACTGTCCTATTACAAATTTTCCGTAATATATACTTGAGTATGTTCGACCCTTTAGAGCACCATATCACCATAACTTTGCCTTTTATCATTTTTTATTTCTATAATAGATTTACCTAAATTTCAATATATGTTGTAAATTTTAGAAAAAAATAAATATATAAAAAGACTAGATTTCATTTAAGATTCTAGTCTTCTCATTATTTTTATTAATTATTTTATTTATCAAAATAAACATTATACATCCAATTAATCCACCAATAGTATCAATTATTGTATCTGTAAATTGTCCAGTTCTTCCATTTACAAAAGTTTGATGAAATTCAATAGTACTTGCATATAGAAAACATATTAAAAGTGCTATTATATATAATTTCTTCCCTTTTATTTTGCTATTTATAAGCGCAATTATTAATAGAATAGTTAAAATTAAATATTCACTTGCATGTGCTAATTTCCTTAATGGTTTATTTAATTTATTAATTACTAGATTCATTTTATTATTACTAGGGTGTTTATCTGTAAGTCCTAAATTATTTGTAGTTTCAACGGATTTTTCAATTATTTCATTTATTGTTTTTTTACTTTTATAATTAGATTCATATGTGTCCATACTAGACATAATAAATATTAAACTAGCCCATAATATAACAGCAATATAACTAATAATTATTTTTTTAATTATTATCACATCCTTTTATAATTACAAAATATATAATATTGCTAATATAACTAATGCATAAATTATTCCCAATAGTATTAATGCTTTATCATGCATAACAACTTCAATAGGATCTGCATCTGACTCTCCTTCAACATCCATACTATATTTCATACATATAAATAATACTAGTGGAATTGTATATAACATGTATTTATTATTATTTAATGCCCACAACGAATAAAAACATATTGCTAATGACATACACATATACATATTTTTATCTAAAAATTCAAAATTATAAAATTTTAATACTTTTCTTGTTTCTCCAGTATTGTGTTTACTTAATTCATTTCTTCTCTTTCCTAATCCCATATAAAATGATAAAGCCATTATAGTTAAAAATAACCATTCGGAAATTTCAATGTTACTAATAAATCCTCCATACATTACTCTTATAATAAATCCTGATACTAAAATTGCTATATCTACAAGTGGTATATTTTTTAAACCAAAACTATATAAAAGATTTAAAATAAAATATACTATTATAAATAAGGTAGCACTAAGACTTTTAATTATAAACACATTTATTATGAATGTTAAACATATCAAAATTATACTAACTATAGTTGCAGATTCTTTCTTTATTGCACCACTTGCTAAAGGTCTTTTACATTTAGTAGGATGTAATTTATCTTTTTCTATATCACAAATATCATTAATTATATATATGGAAGAAGCAATTAGAGAAAAACTTATAAATCCCAAAATAGTATTAATTAATTTAGTTCCATTAAATATTTCACCACTAAATATTAGAGGTAAAAATATAAGAAAATTTTTTAAATAATGTTTACACCTAAGTAATTTAATCCAATTCTTCATTTTCACTCCTATGTTTTACTATTTTAAATGAATTATATTTTGAATTTACCAAATATTCATTAGATTCATCAAAATAATTATATAAAGATTTACTAACATTTTTTTCAAATAAAACTAAAACTGCATTTTCATTTTGATTAAAGTCATTTATTATTTCTTTATCTTTTTCTTTTTTTATCGCTCTGTAATGTTCTTTACTTATTATATTTTTATTGTTATATATTTCATTTTCATATGTAAATATATAGTCATAATCTTTATTTTCTTCTTTTAAATAATTATATACTCCTTTATAGTCATCACATTGGTAATAATAATTAAATCTAATATTTAATGATGATATTATTAAAAGAACAATATATAATCCTATAAATAGAATACTTTTTTTATTTTTGATTATTTCAAATGTATCTATCATTATAATCATAAATAACGGAAATATAGCAAAGCAATGTCTTTCCCATACACCAAAATGTATAACAAATGAACAACCTAATATTATAATAAAATAAGAAATTAAGTAAATTAAATATCTTTTTTCACTAGATATTATCTTTTTAAAATTCTTTACAATATAATATAGAATACCAATACACGCAATTGACATCAAAGCTAATGTGATAATTTGAATTGTAGTTATTTTACTAAAATTTAATGCTCTTAAATCATTTCTTGATAATCCAAGCCCAGACATACCAATAAATCCATATATTATGTATGCTATATTTTTTATACTAAATCCAGTAGTAACATGCACTAATTTAATTAAATACAATAAAAGTAAAGGAATATATATAATAGAAAAAATTAATAACACTTTAATATGTTTTATAATATTTTCTTTATTTTTATAATTTTCTATTAAACATTTAACTAAATAAGGAATAATAATGAATCCAAATATAAAATGATTAAATACTCCTAATAAATAAACTATATTAATTTTTACTATATTTTTAGTTGAATTAAAGTCATCAGCAAAAAATACATAATATATAAATGCAAGTGATAAAGCATACACAATCATATATGGAGTTGCTTCATCCATATAATACACAAACATAGGGTGAATAAAAAATAATAATATTGTCCATATGTTCCAATTCTTTGCTTTAACTATCTTATATACATAATATATAGTTATGGGCAAAACAAGTAAATTACTACATCTTATTACAAATTCTATTGATGAAGAAAATGTAAGTCTTTCCCATAAATACATAAATAACATATATCCAGGTTGAGCATAGCCTAAACTTGTTTTAATAGTATCCATGAACCTACCCATTATAGGAGCAAAAACTCTACATATTTCATCTCCCCACATGCTACCATTAGTTATAGATAAGAACGCAATAAAAAAAACTATGCAACTTATTATTATCAATTGATTTCTTTCGTTTTTTGTTTTCACAATACACACCTCTGGAGTTTATAATACCCCCCCCGGAGTTATTTTGTCAAGTGTTTCCTACAAATATAAAAAAAAACCATTTTTCAGGTTCTAATCTCTAAAATATAAATCTCTTGTATATATTTTATTTTTTACATCATTAATACTATTATCTAATCTATTAACAAGTATTACATCAGATATTCTTTTAAATTCATTTAAATCTTTAATAACTCTACTATTAAAGAAGTTATCTTCATTTAAAGTTGGTTCATATACTACTACTTCTATTCCTTTTGCTTTTATTCTTTTCATTACTCCTTGTATTGCACTTGCTCTAAAGTTATCAGAACCTGCTTTCATTGTTAAACGATAAATTCCAACTATTTTAGGATTTCTTTTTATTATCATATTTGCTATATGATCTTTTCTTGTTCTATTAGATTCCACAATAGCACTTATTATGTTTTCAGGTACATCTTTATAGTTTGCTTTTAATTGTTTACTATCTTTTGGAAGACAATAACCACCAAATCCAAATGAAGGATTATTATAATGGTTTCCTATACGTGGGTCTAAACATACTCCATCTATAATATCTTTAGTGTTAAGTCCTTTAATTTCAGCATAAGTATCTAATTCATTAAAATATGCTACACGTAACGCTAAATAAGTATTTGCAAATAATTTAACTGCTTCTGCTTCAGTTGAATCCATAAATTTAACTGGAACATCTTCTTTTAATGAATTTTCTTTTAATAAATTAGCAAATTTTTCTGCTCTTTCTGATTTTTCACCTACTATTATTCTTGATGGGTATAAATTATCATATAAGGCTTTTCCTTCTCTTAAAAATTCTGGTGAAAACATTATATTATCTATTTTGTATTTTTCTTTTATTGATTTTATAAATCCAACAGGTACAGTAGATTTAACTACCATAGTAGTATTTATATTCATACTTATTACTTTTTCTATTATATCTTCAACAGATGATGTATCAAAATAGTCTTTTTCTGAATCATAATTTGTAGGTGTACTTATTATTATGTATTCAGCATCCTTAAATGCTTCTTTATAATCTAATGTTGCTTTTAAATTAAGATTTTTTTCTTTAAAGTATTTTTCTATATATTCATCTTGTATAGGACTTATTCTATTATTTATTTTCTCTACTTTTTCTTTTATTACGTCAAGTGCTACAACTTCATTTTTTTGACTTAGTAATGTTGCTAGAGAAAGACCAACATAACCAGTTCCTGCTACTGCTATTTTCATAAATAACCCTTTCTTTCTATTTATTAAAAATTACATGGCAATATCATAACACTTTTTTTATATAAATACAATTCAAAAAATAAAGTTTAATTCAAATCTAATTCACAATATTTTTTAATATATATATTTGTAAATATTAAACATGGTACATATAAAAAAATTATTAATGCTTTCATTCTACTACTTACTATTTTATAATCAAAATACACTTTAGTATTAGTCTTTAATATAATATTTTTTGATATTAAATATTTAATTATTGATTTAATTTTACGTTTAAAAGAATTTAAGTATATTCTATAATCATTTAAATAAACACTATTATTATAAAGCATATTAACTAGTGCTTGAATATTTTTCTTTTTCTTAGTAGTTAAATGATCATTACCTTCTGTATGATAGATTCTAACTGGCTCATTAATATAATAAGTTTTATATTTGGTATCTAACTTTTGCCAAAGAATATTTTCTTCAACAAATTTGACACCTTTCGGTTCTGGAAATAAATTTTCTTTTCTTATACTTGTATTATCTATTCCAATATGTTCTCCATGTGTATCATAGCACATTTTATGTGCAACATTAGTATCAACATCATTAATATTATATGGGAATTTTTTACCTACAATTTTATTATTTTCATCCACACAAAGTGCAACTACATCCCTATATTCATTTTGTTTTTCTTCTGGAATATTTTTCCATGCATCTACTAAAATTTCTAATGCTTTAGGTAATAATTCATCATCACTATCAATATTAATCAAAAATTTACCTCTTGCATATTTAGTTGCCAAATTTCGTGCAGTGTGTACACCACCATTGCTTTTTCTTATAAAAAGTACTGGAATGTGATTTTCGTTCATAAATTTTTCAATTAAAACTTCAACACCATCTGTAGAACCATCATCAACTATTATATATTCAAAATTTTTAAAAGTTTGACTTTTTATAGATTTTAAAGTTCTTTCAATTGTATGTTTTCTATTAAATACTGGTGTACAAATCGTAACTAATGGATTTGCTTCATCATAATACTTATTTTTTATTATTTCTATTTTAGACATGTCTTCCTCCAATAATATGCTTTATTAATTTGTTGTTAATAAGTTTATTATAATACCCCCCCCGAAAAAGTCAATAAAAAACAGAATAAATATTCTGCTTTTTAGTTAAGAGTCACTGTTTGTTAATTAGAAAATTTCTTCTTTAAAAATTTGTTCTTTATATAATATAATGATTCATTTTTTGTAATTATTGACATTAAAACATATACAATAATTCCAATTAAAATCTTAGAAAGAAACATTAAAATTTCATTAAAACTAAATACTTTTTCAAATAATATTACTATAACAGACATCGTAATAATTGATATCAATACTTTATATACATCTAAAAATTGTTCTTTAAAACTATATTTCAAAAATACTTTTCCTGCACCCATAAAACATAAATAACTAACTACCTGCGTTATTAATAAACCAATAGCTATATATAGTACGCTTTTTAACACAAAAACAGCTATTAAAGTTGTCAATAATCCGAATGAACTAACTATTATCATCAAAACTAGTACAACACCACTTCTATTAACTGCAAGCAAGGCCTGATGACATGAAGTTTCTAAAGGTCTAGTTAAATACATTATGCAAAATATATTTATAAAAGGTAAAGCTGAATTCCACTTTTCAGTTAAAATAATTTTAACAAAATCGGAAGAAACAAGTGCAAAACCGATTAAAATAGGAGTTAGTAAAAATACACCAAGTCTTATTGTTTTACGTAACATTTCTTTAAGTTCTAATAAGTTTTCTTGCTTTTCAGAATATGCTGGCAACATGACTTTATTTATGGAACTATTTATATTATTTACTAGAAAAGCTGGGTACTTCTGTCCTTGATCATAAAAGGCTAAATCAGCTGCACCAAACACTTTCCCAACAATTAAACTTCTAATATCAGCTTCTAAAGAAAATGTCAAATTAGTAAGTAAAACTTTCCATCCAAATCCAAAAATATGTTTTGCCCTATGTTTATTAAAATGTAGTCTAGGAACCCACTTATCAGCAAATGCCAACACAATAGAATCGATAATAGTATTTGTCAAATATTGTGCAACAAGTGCCCAAGCTCCAAAACCTTTTAATGCCATTATAACTCCAACTATTGCAGAAACGATAGTTCCAAAAGAAGTTGCAATAAAAAACAATTTAAATTTCATAGTTTTTTGTATATGTGCTTGTTGAATAGAATTAAATGATGCTAAAATAATCCTTATAGACATCACTCTCATTATCGGACATAACAAATCATTATTATAGAATCTAGCAACCAATGGAGATGAAAAAAATAATACAATATATAAAATTATACTAATAATAAAACTCATTGTAAATGCAGTATCATAATCATCTTGATCTACTCTTTTCTTACTAATAACTGCACTTCCAAATCCGCTAGTTACAAAAACATTACAAAGAGTAATAAAAATAGTAATAATAGATATAATTCCATAATGCTCTGGATCCAAAATTCTTGCTAAAACAATGGTAACTAAAGTGGTAACTAGCTGTGCACTAATTCTCTCCAAAAAAGTCCAAAATAGTCCTGACACAACTTTACTTTTTGAATTATTCATTAGTCTTCTCCCCCTTTTACAACGTAGTAATAGTCTCTTAAAGTAATACCCTTATATCCATTATTTTTAGCAAATTCAAATATATTTTCTATCAAACCATATAATTTTTCAATTTTCTCCTTATCTTTAAAATTAGGGCTACCACCCGGCATAAGTTCAGAAGAATGAATCATAAACATAATATATTCATCATTTTTATTACATTTTTCCATTACCTTTAAAATTCCAGAAAAAGATAAATTAGAATCTGGTCTCACCCATTGATATTTTCCTATAATTTTTAATAAACATTCCTTTATTAATTTTTTTACACTTTTAATATTTTCTATTTGAAACTTTCTTATTTTTCTAATTGTAACAGGTACTTCCAATAATTCATCGTTAATAAAATTAGCTTTTTCACTAAAGTTTTTATAATTGTTCCCACCAATACCTGTTGCACCTACCACATTTGACCAATCAACATGAGGAGTAACAGAACAATCAATCTTATACCCATATTTAGTTATAATATTAAAATACATATCATTAGTAACCCATCTACCGGCTCTATGTGAGACTGGTTTCTTTTTAAATTTTTGTGTTAATAGTGCATCTAATTCTTCTATCTTTTTCTCTATTATATTATCAGGGTACTCAATTAAATAGGGCCTTCCGTTTGTTTTAATATTTAATTCATATGAAGGTGGATTATTCCAAGGATGTAAATGCATCCCAATTTCGCAAAGATTTTGATCTTGTTTTTGTTTAAAATAATGTACAAAGAAATCATCATTAGCCATTTCATATGTTGTAAGCCAAACAGGTTTAAAACCATATTTTTCACTTAATTCTTGAAATCTAGGTAAGTATTTAGAATTTTTTGTTGTACATTCTTGTTTACTATTCCATTGATTATCTGCTTCAGTATCTATTGTTATTATAAAATATTTATTTTTTAACATAAACTTTTCCTTTCTTTATTTTTCTAAAAATTCTTTTTTAAATTCCTCACTTTCTCTAAGCACTCTTTGCAACATTCTGTGAGAGTTATTATCAGAGATTTTTTTAGCCGGTACCCCCCCGATTGTGATATTATCTGGAAAAGATTTAGTTACTACAGCATTAGCGCCGATACAAACATTATTTCCGATTTTTATATCACCGATTAATTTTGCACCAGTACCTATGAAAACGTTGTCACCTAGTTGAGGTGCTTCACTATTTCCATTAGTTGAACCTAAATTAACTCCTTCTTGTATTCTACAATTTTTTCCTACTTTAGAATTACCATTAACAACTATGGTTCCATAATGTGCAATTGATAATCCTGGCCCAAACACATTTATTGGAATAGAAAAGCCTAATTTTAATTTCATTTTCCTTAATTTAATAGATTCAAATAAATATATTATTTTATTTATTAATGAACCACTATTTTTATAATATTCACACTTTCTAAGTAAAATCTCAAAACGCCAAATGACATCTCTATTTTTTCCTATTTTTGGAAATTTTCTAGTTATACCAAGTGCACGCTTATCACACTCCAAGTAATATTTCAAATCTTCTTTAGTCTTTATCATATGCTACCTCCACTTTATATCTGTATAATATTTTAAATATGTTGATTCCATTTTTTTTGATATTAAACATTCATCATAATCATTATAAGACAATTTAGGTTTTTCATAATTCATTTTAACATTAATAATTGCATTAGTCCATTCTTGAATACTAGAATTATTTTTCATTTTTATTACTTTTTCAGATAAAATACTTTCACTTGGTACTCCATCTGAAATAACACATTTTACATTGCATCTTTGTGCTTCAATAAAAACTAAAGATGCGGTTTCGCTTTTAGAAGTAATTACTACTACATCAGAAGCACAATATAAATCTGTAACATTAGATATATTACCAAGTAAAATTAATTTATCACTGACATTGTATTCTTTTGCTAAATTTAATAAATTTTGTTTTTCAACACCATCACCTGCAATAACTAATTTGGAATTTGTTTTATTTTTTTGTACATCAGCAAATATCTTTACTAAAAAGTCAAATCTTTTGATTTTATCTAATCTTCCCACAGAAACTATTATAAAATCATTAATATTCAAACCAAATTTTTTACGAGCAGTATTTTTTTCTATTATTTTATCATCAATTTCTTTAAAATTAACTCCATTATGAATAACTTCATGCTTTTTTACTTTATAGTGCCTTTGTGCAATACTTAATTGTTCCTCATTTACACAAATTGATACAACATTTTTTTTAGTTAAAAATTTTCTCATTAAAAATAATTTAACGCCTGAAAAACGTAAAGGGTTACTATGTATTGTATAAAAACATAAAGGTATCTTTTTAAAAAATATTGTAGGAAAAGAATATATTACAGTACGACATAGATGCAAATGAATTATGTCAATCTTATTTGTATTTAGATAATTTATTAGTTTCTTATTTATTATAAACATTTCTCTAACTATATTAAATATTTTAAATTTATATTTATTTTTTTTATCTATTAATGAAGTTACTTTTACACCTAATTCATTAAGTTTCTGTAAATAAAAATCATTAAACTGATTATATAAACAAACTAATTCTAAAGTAACATTTTCACTATTTTTCATATCATTTAAATAGTTTAATATTATTTTTTGGGCTCCACCATCATTCATATTATTAATTACATGTAAAACCTTAATTTTATTCATGATTAGTCACCCCATTTAAAACATTATTAGAAACTGCTTTAAGTAAACAGCACACCAAAGAAATATTTAAGACAAATAGTATTAAAGCATCTGCATTAGTTGCTAACTCATCTTGAATATTTACGGCTAAAAAATATAATATACAATAAAAGAAAATACGTTTATTTTTAGATAATTTAAATATCTTAATTGCTGGTAATACAAAATAAATAAAAGATAATATTAAAGCAAAGATAATTCCAGCACTAAAAGCCCATCTTAATATAGGATATTCTAGTGCAGCAATTAAAGAAACATTATGTGAATCAGCTACATTACCACTTAACAATGAAAATCTTAAAATTCCGCTTTTTAGTAAGGTAACAATTGCAGTATTTCTTCCCGTAGTTATATCACCTGATTTTAAACCAACAGATAACCTTGCTAAAGTGTTATCAAGTAAGCCTAAATTATATACAACAAGTAATACTATTACAATTGGAATTAAATGCTTAAAGTTCTTCTTATTCACTAAAAAAATAAAAATTAGTAAAAGTGATAATAATAAAATAGATTTACTACCAGTTATTGCAATACCTATTAAAGATACAAAAATTTTTAAATAGATATGCTTAGTAACAATTTTTCTGTCATATAATATAACTGTCAAAAATAAATATGAAAACATTAATGTTGCAATTTGTAAAGAATGTCCAAAAAATGAAATAAACCTGCCAGCATTAAACATAGAATAAAGGGATGGAGTTTCATAAAATTTTAAAATTAAAAGTTGTATTGTATTTCCAGTTATTAAGTCAAATAGCCACATCAAAATATGTACCCAACAAATAATTTGTGTTGCACTATACCATGTTTTAATAAACTCTATGTTATTTTCTTTTTTCATCATTGAAAAAAATGGGAAATACAAAATAGGAGTACAAAGTGAAAATATATATCTCACTTTTTCAAAAAAATCTGCATAGTTTAAAGAATAAAAAATAATACATGATAAAATTAAAAATATTAAAAAAGATATTAAAAATTTATTAAAAATTTTATTTCTATTATATGTTTTATTTATGGATTTTATGAAAAATATCATTAAACCAATATAAAATAATATATTAAACGAAGCAACATATAAACTATAATGTGCCCTAAATCTATATGTCATAATATATAATGATATTATACATAAATAAATTCCCAACTTATAAATTTTAATACTCTTATTTTTCATACAACACCTACTTTCTTTTTATATTAACTTCAACCATTCTTCTCCTATTTTTTGAATAGATAGTTTTTTTCTTATTAAAAAAGCATTTTCAGTTAATTTTTTATATTTAACATCATCTGATATTATTTTTTCCATTGCATCTACAAATTTATCTTTATCATTCATAGGAACTAATTCACCATTATACCCACACTTAACAAATTGTTTTGCACCACCTGCTGGACAATCTGTTGCAACAACAGGAATTCCCATTGCCAAAGCCTCTAACATAGAATTTGAAATTCCTTCAAAATTAGAAGAATTTAAAAATAATTTTGCATTTGAAATTTCACTAATAACATTTTTTGAAAAACCAACTAATTTTATTTTATCAGTTAATTTATTATCATCAATCCAAGTTTGGATTAACTTTCTTTCATCTCCCTCACCATAAATTTCTAATGAATATTCTGGATATTTTTCAATAAATTTTTTATATGATTCTAACATTAATATATAATTTTTTTGTGAAGATAACCTACCCACAGCAACAATTTTATCTTCTCTTTTATTAATAACTTCTGGTAAATTAGGAGTTATTGGATTAGGTATAACAACACCTTTTTTATTTAATGAACCTTTATAGCAAGACATAGCCCAAGTTGTTTGAAATACAATTTTATCAGCCATTAAATAACATAAATTTCTAAACCATTTAAAATATTTAAATTTGCCCAACATTTCTTCATTAGGGTTTGATCTTTCTGATATAATTCTTAATTTATTCGTAAACATTGTAGCAATAAGCATATAAACATTACAGTGCCATAAAAAAGAAATAACAACATCACTATCTTTTGTTTCTTTTCTTAATTTTGATATTCGCCAAAAAAAGTTAGCTATTTTATTTTTTTTACAACCAATATATTTAAAATTTATATTTGAATTTAAAGAATAAACTTTATTATCAGATTTAATAGCTAATATATCAACTTGCATATTTTTATCAGAAAAATAATTAGCAAGTAAAGATATAACCCTTTCTGCGCCACCATTTGACATATCTGTAATTACAAAACTAATTTTTTTATTCACATTTCCTCCTACTTTTATTTTAATTTCTTTAATAATTTATATATTCTTTTATATGGTAATGGTAATTTTAATAATCTTTTCAAAAAACCTATTTTCCAACGACAATTTAAAAAATCACTAATTAATAATTTAGGTGAAAAAATATAATGATATAACTTTTTGGGTTTTGCTAAATAACTAATAGTATCATCATAAAACTTAAAATCAGCAAATAATTTTATATCATACATTGAAGGACATTCACCAGATTTTCTAACGCCTTCGTATAAATCATTAACATTAAAATTTAATAAATCTGTAATTTTACATTTTGAGAATTGTTTTATAAATTCTAAAGCACCACTTTGAATTTTTTTAATATTAATATAATCAATTGTCTTTTCACCATCAACTTCATATTCATATGGATACCTAACAGCAACAATTTGTTTTTTTTCATTTAAAGCATAATTTTTTACAGAACCATCTTGTTCCAAAAATAAACTTTCAAATAAACCAATATACCCTTCAGATTTATATTCACTTTCATTTTTATTATTTTTAAAATCAAACAAATAGCCTTCCAATTTTTGGTTTTTCTTTGATTTATCGACATAATTAGAAGTTACGCCAATGTAATACCCAAACACATCACTTTTAGTACTCATTTTTTCTAAAACAGTTTCTAAATAATTTTGCATTCCACCAGACCAGCCAATATCAACAACTGCAAATTTTCCATTAATATTTTGTTCTTCCAAATACTCGACTAAATTTTTATATTCTTTTTTTGAATTGTCAATGATATCTTTCTTTATCAATTTAAAAAGTTTTAAAAAATTTAAATTAGTACTTAATTGCTTATATTCAAGAATTGCATTTAAAGATAAGCCACACATATCAATTTCATCTTTATAATTGTTTATATCTAACCCTACACCTTTGAAAAAAGCATTTAGAGAAATCAATTTTGCGGCTGATAAATTTTTAAGTATAGTTTCTAAAGAACAATCTAACCATAAAATTGGAACTCTTAAGCTTCGTCTTGAAACTTCTAAATAATAAGACTTTATACTGCTATTCTTATTATAAATATCAAAAGCCAATTTCATTAATTGCCCATCTCTTGAAAAAAAGTAAACTTTTTTTATGTCGTTTTTTTCTAACTTTTCATATAACCATTTCGTATAACCATATAAAAACATACCAAATTTTTCATATCCGAATTTAAAATAATCATTACTCGTCATGCTACAATTTTTCAGATAATTATTCAAATAATTTATTTCTAAAATATCTTTTTTATTATTAATTTGATAGACTTTTTTACTTTCATAAGTAGGAATATGAATTGCATTTAATTTATTTTTTATAGCACTTTTAAAATCAGCTTTAAATGAATCACCAATATGTATTATATTTTTTGCATTAATATGCTCACATTCTAAAATATATTTATATAAAGAACCAGATCTTTTTGTTTTTTTTAATTTAGAAGATACATATAAATTTTCATATTGACTTATATTATTATCATTCAATAATTTTTCGATAAATTTTTCTGGCAAATATGTATCAGTAGTAATTATAATTTTTTTACCATATTGAACTAGTTTATTGTATATATTAAAAATTGTATTATTAATAACTATAATACTTTCTTCATATTCCATTTCCTTATTCATTAAATAGTTTTTACCTTTTTTATCTAAATTCTCATAATTATCATAAATTTCTTCTAATGTAACTTCTTCATCATTGCAAGTTTCACGAGCCTTTAATTCAGCTTTTCTTCTGTTACTAGCAAAATTTGGAAATTTGGTTTTTAATTCTAATTCCATTAATTCAAAAACTTGATATGGAAAATCAATATTTCGCTTTAAAAGTGTGTCAAATAAATCAAATGAAATCAGCTCGTATTTACTTAGTTTTTCTAAAATTTTATTTTCATTTAACTCTTTTCCACTATTAATAAATTTCTTTAACTTTTTTCTAATTTTCACTATCTAATTCACACCTTCTTTCGTGTATGAAAAATATTTATTTGATTTTTAACCACTCACCAAATTTATAATCCCAAGTTTCTGGTGTAAATTTTTCAAATCCACAACCTGGATACAAAGTGAGTTCGCCAAAAAATATTCTATTATTAATTTCATAAAAATCAACTCTAACAAATGGAATATTTATAGAAAGAATTTCAGCTAATTCAATCATTTTATCATAATTTTTAGGTTTCTCTATAGATGTATCTGAATTTCTGTACTTTCTTTTTAAATCCATCTTATTCCAATTTAAATCAAAAAAATCAACAGCAAGCCCTTTTTCATCATTTCTACCAGAACAAACAAAACTGCATTTCACTTTTTGATTAAAACACATAAATTTATAATCTCTAATGTCACCATCAACACTTTCTAAATATTTTTCTGCAATAATTCTTGGCTTTACTTTTTTATATGGCCATTCTCGCCCAATATAAAAGTAATTTTTCTTTAAACATGATACAATTTTTTCCTTTGCACCTTTAAAATCAAAATTATTTTTGTCCTTACAAATAACAACTCCACCTGAATCATGGGTACATTTTAAAACAAACTTATTTGGTAATTTATCAAAATCAATATCATCAAATTTATCCCAAACACCATAAATTGGAACTAAATATTCTTCTCCTATTTTTTCTTTTATATATTCCCTAACCTCATACTTATCTACTAATTTTACATATTCTTCTTTTCTATCATATAACTTTAGCCATTGCAATTTTTCGTTATATGTTATAGGGTTATTCAAATCTAATTTTCTTTTAAATATTAACCTATAATATAATTTCAAATAAAATTTATCAGGTAAAAACCACAATAAGTACTTTATATTTTTTAAAATTGCCTTTTTATTCATTTATTACTCTCCCAATTGTCTTGTATGAATTTGTCAATTAAATTATATATTGCCATTGGATCCTTATTTTCCCACTTTTTTAAATTATCTTTACCAGTTTGTATTTTTATTATTGCATCTTTTAATTCATCCATTTCAAATACTGGTAATACATAACCATTTGATCCAAAAGCCTCATTATTTTGAATTTGATGATCATTAATATGTTCCCCATATTTTTCTAATCTAGTTACTGCTATTACTTTTTTGCCTTCATTAAGAGCTTTCATAATTGAACCAGAAGCACCATGTGTAATTACATAATTTGCTTTTTTTACCTTATCTAAAAATTCTTCTTGAGATATAAAATCTTTATATTCATAATGTTTGGGCTTATATGTAGAAGTGCCTATTTGTGCAAATATTTCATCATTTATTATACCCTCCTCACATAATATATCTAATTCTATAAATAATCTATCAAATGGATAATTCCTAGAACCAACAGTAACAAATATCAATATAAACACCCCCCATATATAGCTTTCTTATAATACTTTTTTTGTGTTTCCCATTGCACTATAAATAAATCAGAATGTTTTTCCATTTTTTTACCCGCAACTGTAGGCATATTAGCTCTTCCAAAAGTTTCTATAAAAACAAACTTTTTATGAAACAAAATAGACAATAAATAAAATGGATAGGCTACCATAGTACCAGTAGTTATAATAAAATCAGGTCTTTCTTTAAACCATATAAACAATGTATATAAAGAATTCCAAAGCATTTTTAAAGGCATTAATTTATCTTTTAAATCAGTTTGTTTCATTAAATATTTTGCATCAGCATCAAATTGTGTTTTTTCAGTAACCATAAAGCCATCATACTTCTCAATGAGTGGCTTTAATTTTTGAAGTTGCTCCCAATGACCGCCACTACTAGAAACCATGCAAATTCTAGGTTTTCTACTTTTATTTTTCATTATCACACCTACTGTCTATAAAATTCTTTATACCAAATAGCAAACTTTCTTAATCCTTCTCTTAAAGGAGTATTTGGTCTAAATCCATAATCATTTTCTAAAGGAGTTGTATCTGCATAAGTAATAGGAACATCTCCAGCTTGCATAGGTACTAACTCTTTATGAGATTCAAAATCATAATCTTCAGGTAAAACTTTAGCATTTATTAGTTCTTCTTGTAATATATTTACAAAATCTAATAAATTTTCAGGATTACTATTTCCTATATTATATATAGCATAAGGCGGTATTGGAAGATTATCTTCTCCTATTTTCTTTTCAGGTGCACCCTGCATTACTCTTACTATGCCTTCAACTATATCATCTATATAAGTAAAGTCTCTTTTACAATTTCCATAATTAAATATTTTTATTGTTTCTCCTTTAACTAACTTATCTGTAAAACCAAAATAAGCCATGTCAGGTCTGCCAGCAGGTCCATAAACTGTAAAAAATCTTAAACCTGTTGTTGGTATATTATATAATTTAGAATAAGCATGTGCAAGAAGTTCATTAGATTTTTTAGTAGCAGCATACAAAGAAACAGGATTATCTACTTTATCATCAGTTGAATAAGGAACTTTTTTGTTAGAGCCATATACAGAACTAGAAGAAGCATAAACTAAGTGCATAACTTCATGATTTCTACAAGCCTCTAAAATATTATAAAAACCAATTAAATTAGATTCTATATATACATCTGGATTAGTTATAGAATATCTAACACCGGCTTGAGCAGCCAAATTAACTACAATATTTGGTTTATATTTATCAAATATATCATTTACTAATTTTTTATCAGCAAGATTTCCTTTAATAAAAGTATAATTTCGATTATTTATTATTTCGTTTAATCTATATTCTTTTATACTTACATCATAATAATCATTCATATTATCTAAACCAATAACTTTAATGTCTTTATAATCATTTAATAGTCTTTTTACTAAATTAGCCCCTATAAAACCAGAAGAACCAGTAACAAAAACAACTTTTCCATTTAAATCAATTTTTACTTTCATAATTACTCTGCCCCTTTTTTACATAATACTACAGAAAATGTTTTTATAAATATTTTAAAATCCATTCTTAATCCTTGATTATTAGAATAATAACTTTCTAATTTTAATCTTTGATCAAAACTAACATCACTTCTTCCAGAAACTTGCCAATAACCAGTAATTCCAGGTCTTGTCTTCACTATTAAATCATAATATTTTCCCATATCTTCTTTTTCTCTTGGTAAATATGGTCTATTACCTATCATTGACATATTTCCTAATAAAACATTAATAAATTGTGGCATTTCATCTATAGATAATTTTCTTAGTATTGCACCCATTTTAGTAATTCTTGGATCTTTTGATAATTTCTTATTTATTGAATATTCATTTCTATATTTTTTATCTTTTAGTAATTCTTTTAATACTTCGTCAGCATTAGGTACCATAGTTCTAAATTTAAATAATCTAAATACTTTACCATTCTTTCCTATTCTATCTTGACTATAAAATATAGAATGAAAATCCCCGTGTAATATATAACTTATTTTTACAACAATTGCTATTGGTAATAATAAAATAACACCTAATAAACTACAAATAATATCAAATAGTCTTTTAATAAATAAATAAACACTATGTTTTACTACATATACACTACCTAATGTAACACTTTCTTCCATACCTCTCACCCACTTTAAATTACAATAAAAAGAACATAAAATATATGTTATTAATTTTAATATAATATAAGTAATTTAATACAATTGCATATATATTTTAATTAACATTTGCCTAAAAGTCAAGTACTTTTTTTGGCACATTAATTAATTTTTTAAATTAACTGATATAATTTATGTATTTCCTATAAAAATTGATAATCATATAAATAAAAAAAATTTCATAAGCGCTAATTTTTATGAAATGTATGTATACTTTATTTTTAATTTTTTGACTTTGTACTGCCCTTGACTCTGTTATTTCTACTATAGACATGATAAAATCGATGATTAATTCTCATCGATTTTATCATCTAAATAAATAAATGATTGTGGAACATAATTTATTCCAATATCGCAAAGTTTTTTTGGCTTATCATATACTTTAATATTTCCTAATTTATAGGCTACTGCACTTTCTTTATTCTTAAAGTATTTAGCATAAAAATCTTTTGTAATACCAGAATATTTTTTTGTTTGTTCCCATAACTTTTCAGGAGAATCTTCAATTATTTCCTCTACATCTACCTCAGCAACTACTCTCATAATTGGCGATGTAGAGTATATAATCATTTTATCTATGTTTTTTCTTTTAGCTTTTATTTTTCTATATTCATATTTTTTATTCCCAGAAAGAATTTCATCTACATATTCAGGATTTATTGGCATTAAAATTTTACACATTTTATCTACCTCCTATTATATGTAATATCATATCATAATTTTTATATATTTTTATCTATTAAATAAATTTCTTTCTTCATTTTACACTTTTCAAGTATTTGTAATAACTGTTCTTTGTTAATATGCTGTATAGTTTGAATGGCTCCATTAACTATCCCGCTACTTTTAAGAAATTCAAAATCAACATAATTATCAAAAGAATAATATAATTTAAATAGTATCACTAATTTATCGGCTTTAAAGTTTTCTCTAAGCTCATTTTCATCATAAGCTGTTCTTTTTTTCACCAAATTAAACATTTCATCAAAATTTTCAAACTTGTTAAATACGGCATCAACAATACCTAATGATGTAATAACTTTTTTTGTTCCAGATAAGTAAAACAACAGTATAGATCCTTTTTGTATTTGCTTTATTTTTGAATTACATAAATAAGCTTTTTTTAATGAATTAGAAGCAACGTTTTTTCCTTGAAAATCTTCCCAACTTAATTGAAATTGTTTTTCTGATTCTTGAAATAACAAATGATGATATTTACTACGAATAGGGACAAGAAATATTCTATTATCATTAATTTCAAAAAAAGGATAATAGTTTTCTTTATTTTTCATGCTTTTTACCAGAACATTTTCTAATTCAATCTCACCATTCGATCTTGTAGTTCTTTTCTTAGTATACTTTTTAAAACCATAGCTTTCAAGCATATCGATTAAAAACTCTTGTTTATCAAATACTGTAACATATATTTCTTCAACATTTTCTTTTATTGCCTTTTCCACAATAATTTTAATAAATGTTTCTCCGATTCTTTTACCGGTATCAGAAACCTTTAAAGTTGATATTTTCAATCTTCTCGCAGGCTTAAATGGTTTTAAAAAATCTTTATATTCTTCATCTTCGTTCTCAACTTTCAGCATTAAAAATGAAGTTAATTTGCCATTAAATTCAGTTACATAAGCTTGAGCTTCTTTTGATTGTTTCTTTTTAAACCAATCTTCAAATCCAGCGTAATCCACTTTTAATGAATCAAAGAAAATATCATTTATATCTAATTCATGTAAATATTTGTAGTTTATAAAAACTGATTTTCTAATATCTTCTGGTACCTTTTCTTGAAATTTTTCAAGAGCTTGATCAATAGACAAGACTCGATTACTAAGCCCAATCCTTTGTGACTTTTTAACTAAATCGTTATCATTAGTGATTAAATAATGTGCACAATTTCTATATATTGAAAATAATAGCTCATTATCAATTGCATCATGACTATTGTTACAACTAACCATATCATTAAATTCTTTAGTAACTTTAGGAGGTGATTTTATTTCACTGTATACAGCTATTTTCGAAGAAAAAATAGCTTTTTTTTCACTATCTGATATTTTTAATATCTCTTCTTTCGTTTTTGGGTGTATCACAATTTTATACTGATCAGAATCAAAAAGTCTTTTTGTTAAAGTTGCAACCTTTTTCTCTGTTACAACGTAGTCTTCCAAATATATAAACATATTAGTGTCTAATAATATTTTTTCCATAACGCAAACCTCCCTAATTAATAGTACTTATTTTATTTTTATTCTTTGTTCATCATTTAGATACATTCTGAATTTATATGCTTTATTAACGAACATAATATCACCCATTAGCAATTTAACTATAATACTAATGTTTGTACATGTCAAGAAAAAAATTTAAAAAAATTAAATACTTTTTTGGCACATTAATTAATTTTTAAAATTAACTGATATAGTTTATGTAATTTTAATAATTAGGTAACCATTTTTTAATATTAAAATAAAATTGTAATATATAAGATTTTATAATATAATCATATTATAAATATTTTCAAGAAAGGTAGTATTATTTATGAATAAAGAAAATAAAAAATATAAAATACAAAAATCAGAATTTGAAATAGTGCAATTTAAACCTAGATGGATAGAACCTAATAAAATAATTACAGATAAACTATTAGAAATCTTTATGTTTTATGTAATTAATACCCCATGTACAAATTTGAGTCCAAGTTCTATTGGCTTAAAAAAACATATTTCAAGAAGCAAATTTAAGAGTTTATTTTATAAAGTAGCTAATTTAAAAAGAAATACTACTTTATTTACTGCAAAAAAATTAGACGAAATAAAAGATGCTTGTGAAAAATCAAAGTTAAAAAATGATTTTTATAATCACAGAGATATTGAAAAAATATTAATTTATGTAGGTAGTAACCAAAATGAAATAACTAGTATCTGTTATCATATAAGAAATTCTTTTGCTCATGGAAGATTTACTATTTATAATACTACTGATAATAATCCAGTTTTTATTTTAGAAGATTGCAGAAAAATGAAGGACAAACACCATGTAAGAGCAAGAATGATTTTAAAACAATCAACGTTACTAGAATGGATAAAAATGTTTAAAACAGTACAAGAGATTTAATATAAATATATTATTTTTTATTAGTTAATTTCAATTTGAAGACGTACTGTATATAAATTATATGTTAAGAATAATATTTCTTTACTTATTTACAAATCAAATTTTAAACATTGAATCTTTAGTTTCTTTCAAAATTAGCCATAATTCTTCTTTAGAATGTTACTTTACTATGAAACGTTTGAATATTATCAATTTCATTTGTTTCACTTTTTTTGTATAATATATTTTCCTACAAATTCTTTAGAAAATTTCTTTTTTAAATTGTTTTCTTCTTTTTTAAAATATTTATAATTTTTATCATTATTATTCATATATGGTAATTCCTTTATATAAATATATTATCATATTTCTAATCATTTTTGTTATTTTATTTATTATATAAATTTATATTGAATAATATATTATAGTGCTATAGTAATTGTGCAACCAGTTGCACAAATTCATCATCTTTATTAGAAAAATATTTTCTAGGTCAATTCATACCATTAATATCATTTACTAAATCACTTATATAAGTACTATTAACTTTGCTTTCTTTCACACTAATATAACCACTATTTTCTTTAGCATAATTTAAAATTTCATCATATTTATTTATAATTATCATTTTCTTTTTTCTAGGAAAATTGTGGCATTATTCCTAGAAAATGTCAATCATCGCAAGTAGCGGGCTTGTACCCTAGATTTAATTTTCGAAACTTCGTAACTTAAATTAAACCACGTAAAAATAATTATAAGAAAAAATATTCTAATTAATAGAATATTTTTAGTAATTTTTAATTTATATTTTGATCATCAAAATAAGAACCTTTTGAAATATTTACTACAGCTTTTTTTCCTA
>CANRKW010000002.1 GCA_947631345.1 uncultured Bacilli bacterium
ATCCACTTGTTCCATTAATTTGACCTGCTGTATAAAGGCCTTTAATTTTTTTTGTTTCTAAAGACATTTGTAATTCAGTTGAATCTATCGCGTCATATTCAATTGCATATCCATATTTTACTATTTTAGCATTATGAAGTCCTTTCATTGTATGAATTAACTTTTCTTGTATTTCTTCCGGCATGGTAGTGGAGAAGCCACCTACATAGATTTCATCTCCATTAAGTCTTTCTGGTTCAAGAAAAATTTGGTGTCTTTCTTTGTCTCTAAATTTTACAACTTTATCTTCGATTGAAGGGCAGTATCTAGGACCAATACCGACTATAAGTCCACTATAAAGGGCACATTTATCTAAATTATCAAGAATTATTTTGTGTGTTTCTTCTGTTGTATATGTTAAATAACACGGAAGTTGACTTTCTATATTATATATAGGATCATAAAAATTACTAAAACTTAATTTATAGTCGTCTCCTTTTTCTTCTTCACACTCTTCGTAATTAATTGAACTTTTTAATACTCTTGGTGGTGTTCCAGTTTTTAATCTTCTAATAGTTAAGCCATTTTTTTGTAGACTTTCGCTCAAATAAAGGGAAGCTTTTTCTCCGTGAGGTCCACCTTTATATTTTGTGTGGCCTCTTAAAATGTCGGCATTTAAGTATGTTCCAGTAGTTATAATGACTTTTTTTGATTTTATTTCTTTATTACTTTCTGTAATAATTCCTTTTATTTCATTATTTTCAACTATAATTTCTTTTACTAAATCCTCTAAAATTGTTAGATTTTTTGTGTTTTGTAAAGTTTTTAACATATTTTTAGGATATGTTGTTTTATCTGCTTGACATCTTAAACTTCTAACACCTGGACCTTTTTTGCTGTTCAACATTTTTATTTGTAAATGTGATATATCTGCATTATAGCCCATTTCACCACCTAATGCATCTATTTCCCTTACAACAATTCCTTTAGCACTTCCACCAATTGATGGATTACAAGGCATATCAGCAATATTGTTTATGTTTCCTGTTATCAAAAGAGTTTTATGACCTAATCTAGAACACGCTAAAGAGGCTTCACATCCTGCGTGTCCTCCACCTATAACTATTACATCATACATTTTTATCACATCCTTCATTTTCCTAAACAGAACTTACTAAATATTTCATCTAGTAATTCTTCTTTATATGAGCCACCTGTTACTTCTTTTAAAGTTTCCCATAATCTTTGTAAATCTATTTGAATTAAATCTATTTCTGTTTTCTTACTATTTGCAATTTCTATTTCATTAATAATTTCCAAACTTTTTTGTATTAAAGATATTTGTCTACTATTTGATAAATAAGTAAAATCTTCTGTTTCTAATTCTTTTAAATTAAACATTTTTGTTATATTTTCTTTTATCTCATTAATATTTTGATTATTTGCTACTGAAATATTTATAATGTTTTTATTTTTTATTTCATCAATTTCAATATTTTGTGGTAAATCTATCTTATTTATCACGATTATTGATTTTTTGTTTTCTATTATTTTCAAAATTTCCCTGTCTATTTTTGTAAGACGAGAACTTCCATCAAATATTGCAATTATCAAATCGGCTTCATCTATTATTTTCTTACTTTTTTCAACACCAATTTTTTCTACAATATTTTTTGTGTTTCTTATTCCAGCTGTATCTATTAAATTAATATCTATTCCATTAAGTATTATTTTTCCTTCAACTATATCTCTAGTTGTTCCAGCTACATCTGTAACAATTGCTTTATCTTCATTTAATAATTTATTTAAAAGACTACTTTTTCCAACATTTGGTTTTCCAACTATACCTACTGTTATACCATTTTTTATTATTTTACCTTTTTTACTTTCATCTAATATTTTTGTTAAATCTTTTTTTATTTCATTTATAGATTTTTCTAGTAATTCATTAGTGTATATTATTACATCTTCATATTCAGGATAATCAATATTAACTTCTATATTTGCAATTATATTAAGTATTTTTTCGCATAAACTATTAATCTTTTTTGTTAATTCTCCAGTTATACCTTTCATACTCATTTTTCTTTTGCTTTCTGTTTCGGCATTTATTAAATCGGCAACTGATTCTGCTTCAAGTAAATCTTTTTTTCCATTTAAAAAAGCTCTTTTTATAAATTCTCCTGGTTCTGCTAGTCTACATTTTCTCAAAACTAATTCTAAAATTTTATTAGTTGAAGCAATACTACCGTGACAATTTATTTCAACTATATCTTCACCAGTATATGATTTTGGTGCGTGAAAAACAGATACTAAAACTTCATCTATTTTTTCCTCATTTTCCATAATAAAGCCATAGTGTATGGTGTGAGTTTCTACTTTTGTTAAATCAGCACCTTTAAATATATCATTAACAATTTCAATAGATGATGGACCACTTAATCTAATAATATTTATAGCACTTCTTCCAGTTGCTGTTGCAATGGCTGTTATTGTATCGCTCATATAAATCCCTTCCTAACGGGCTACATTATACCACTTTAAATTCATAATGTAAATTATTTGTAATATTTCCCAAAAAATTATTTCCCGGGAAATGAAAAAATAACCCAATATGAGTTATTCATCTTTTTCCTTATATTTAATTACAACACATCTATTTGGCTCTTCGCCTTCACTTATTGTTTCAATGTATTCAAATTTTGAAAGGGCATTATGTACGATTCGTCTTTCATAAGAATTCATAGGATCTAATTTAACATCTACCTTAGACAAAGTCACTTCTCTTGCTATTTTTTTAACATCTCTTTCCAAATAATAATTTTGTTTTTCTTTATAATTTTCAACATCTATAATAACATTAACATATAAACCAAATTTGCTATTTATACTTTGTTTTATAAATGTTTGAATTGAATCTAATATTTTTCCTCGTTTTCCTATTAAAATATTATTTTTGTCAGAATGAATTTTATAAGAAATTTGTTTTTCTCTTATTTTTCTTTCAATGTTTCCATCAATTTTTAGATTTTCTAATAATTTTTCTATTAGATTTTTTCCATAATCAGCTATGTCATTAATTTTTACTAATTCCAAAATAACTTTTTTAGAACCAAATAATCCTGATTTTTCTTCACTTGTCTTATATATTATGTCTTCTTCTTTTAGATTTAATTCTTCTAATGCTTTACTTAATATTTCCTCTTCATTCTTTCCTTTATAAATATATTTTTCCATAGTACTCACTTCCTTAATTCTAATTTTTACTTTTTACCTTTTTAAATATTAAATTTTGTATTACAGCAAATGCACTTGTTGAAATCCAATATAGTCCAATTCCTACATTTAATGAAAATGACATAATTGTTATAAATACTACCATAAATTTTGTCATAAATTTTGTTTGTTCTAATTGTTCTTCATTTACTGAGGCTGTATTTACATTTTTAAATGATAAGTAAGTTACAAGGGCTATTAATATAACTATTACTATATAATAATAGGCACCTGAAGTTATTCCTTCCCATGGTGTTAAACCTAAATCAAACCACAATAATTTTTCTTCCATTATTGCTGGTATTCTTTGTACGGCTTCTAAAAATGCAAAGAATAAAGGTAATTGTATAAATGAGACTAGACATCCAGAAAAAGGTTTTATATTATACTTTTTATATACTAATAACATTTCTTGATTTTTTCTTAATAGTGATTCTTGGTCTTGTCTATTAGCATATTTTCTTTCAATATTTTGAAGTTCTGGGTTTGCCTTTTTTAAATTTTCTGACATATCTATTGTTTGTTTACTTAAAGGCAAAACTAATAATCTTAATAAAATACCTAATATTATAATTGAAATACCATAATTTTTTACTAATAGACCAACTTTTACAATTAACCAAGCTAGGGGTTTTACAAAAATATTAGTCCATAATCCTTCATAACCACCAGATGTAATTTTTAAATTTTCGCATTTTGGTAAATCTTCAATTTTTACATTTTTGTTATTTTCATATGCTTTTATTGAATCCTCATCAGTTGGCTTACATAAAATATTTTCTGTGTATATCTTTTCTGTTTCTTCATCTTTAAAACTTCTAGTACAACCCGTAGTCAGCAGGGTGGCCAGTAATAATACTATAATTACTTTTTTTACATTTTTCATTTATTATTTTCTCCTTTTATTTGTTTTAATAATACTTCACTTAATTCATTATATGATGCATTTAAAACATCTTTCCTTAATATTATAACATACTTTTTCTTTAAGTCTAACTGATTTTTCGTTAATATATCTTTTATTTTTCTTTTTAAGTAATTTCTTGTGTGTGATGCACCTATTTTCTTACTTACAGATACACAGTACTTATTATATATAACATCACTTTCCTTATTATAAATTATAAAAAATTTACTTACTGTCTTTTTTCCTGTTTTAACTATATCTTCAATTTCATAATTTTCTTTAATAATGTATTTTTTATTCATATGCTCACCTTTTTTATAATCAGCTTTTTTCTTTCTATATTATATAATATAATATTTATAATTACAAACTTTTTATAATATGAAAAAACTACTTGTAATTAAGTAGTTTATGCTGTTAATTTTTTTCTTCCTTTTTGTCTTCTATTTTTTAAAACTTTTGAACTACGAGACAAAAAACCTTGCTTCTTTGCTTTGTTATTTTTTTTAGCCACTGGTGTTAATTTCATTTTTTTTCACTCTCCCAACTTTTTTTCTTGACGTACTTGATTATAAACCTTAGAATATTATTTGTCAATTATTTATTCACATATCCACATATATTGTGGATAAAGTTATAAACATGTGTAAAATAGAAATTGTGGATAATGTTAATAACTTATTAATCATACGTAAAATAGGCGAAAAACCTGTGGATAACTAGTTGATAAGTGGGTGTTAATAACTTTTTTTTAAATTTTTTCTTTTAAAATAGAATAATTGGGGTTAAAATGAAAGTGGATAACTTGTATTGCGAGGTGAGGCATATGGATAAAGTGAAAATTTGGGAGACTTTTTTGGAGCAAATCCATTTTAAAGTTTCTGATGTTACGTTTAATACTTGGTTTAAAGATTTGAAACTACTTACAATTAATGATAACGATATTGTTATAGTCGTGCCTTATGCTGTTCATAAAACTCATATACAAAATAATTATATGGAAACTATTAATGAAATATTTTTAGATATTACTGGAAGTTTACATAATATTATATTCGCTTTAGAAGGAGAATATGAAGAAAAAAATGAGGTAAATGTAGCACAGTCACTTGAAGAAAATGAGGAAAATATTAATGAATTTGTAGAAATGCATAAAACTAATCTAAATCCAAAATACACATTTGATAATTTTGTGGTTGGTGAATCTAATAGGATGGCTTTTGATTTTGCTTTAGATGTGGCTAAAAACCCTGGTAAACTATATAACCCTTTGTTTATTTATGGTAAAAGTGGCCTTGGTAAAACCCATTTGATGCACGCGATTGGCAATTATATTAATGATAATACTAATTTAAAAGTACTTTATGTCACAACAGATGAATTTATGAACGAATTTATTAACATAACTAAAGATAAAGGAAATAAAGAAGATAACCTAACATATATAGATTTATTTAAGAGTAAATACCGAAATGTTGATGTGCTAATGATTGATGATATTCAATTTTTGGGAAGTGCCAATGCTACACAGCAAGAATTTACTAATACATTTAACTCATTAAGAGAAAATAAAAAACAAATTATTATATCTTCAGATAGAAGTGTTGATGATTTAAAGATGTTCGCTGATAGGCTTAAAACTAGATTTAACTGGGGATTAAAAGCAATTATTGGTGTTCCAGAGTTTGAACTTAAAGTTAAAATTATTAAAAATAAAATAAAAAGTGGAGATTTAATGATGGAACTTAGTGATGAGATTATCAATTTTATTGCTTCTAGTTGTGGAAGTGATGTAAGAAACTTGGAAGGGGCAATCACTAGACTTTATGCATACTCGGCAATTTGGGGTATTAAAAAGTTAACACTTGAAAATGCTTTGGAAGCACTTGACGAATACACGAATAATATGCTTTACACTGACAAATCTATAAACAAGATAATTTCAGTGGTTGCCGATTATTTTAAGTTGACAGTTGACGATTTAAAAGGTAAAAAAAGAAGTAAAGACATTGCAAATGCAAGAATGATAGCTATGTACTTGTGTAGAGTTCTCACAGATGAGTCATATCCACGGATAGGTTTAGAATTTGGAGGAAGGGATCACTCGACTGCTATACATGGCTATGAAAAAATAAATGAGGATGTTAAGAATAATGGAGAACTTGAAAAGATTATTTCTGAACTTAAAATTAAAATAAGTGAATAACTTGTTGAAAAGTATAGAGTTATCAACAGTATGTAAAAGCTTAGTAGAGCCTATAAAAAGGCAAAATCTATTAATTGTCAACATTATCCACTGTAATAATAAAAATAATAATTAAATAAAATAAATAAAAAATGGAGGAAGAAAATGAAATTTAGAATTAACAAAGATATATTATTAGAAAATTTAAACTATGTAGGAAAGGCTTTATCAAATAGGAATATTATTCCTGTTATAAATGGTATACTATTTGAATTAACAGATGAAGGTTTATATTTAACCGCAACTGATAATGAAATAACCATAAAATCATTTATAGATAAAGATGATATTAAAGAAATTACAAATACTGGTAGAATAGTAATTTATGGAAGATTTATATTAGATATAATAAGAAAAGTCGAAACAGAAGAATTAGATATAGAAGAAGTTGATGGAGGAAAAGCAATTATATCAACACCAACTAGTAAATATAATTTGAATTGTTTTGATCCAGACGAGTTTCCAAATATAAAATTGGAAGAAAATGAAAATCCTATAAAATTAACAGCAGGTTATTTTAAAGATATAGTTAATCAAACTGTATTTGCAACTTCTACACAAGAAAGTAAGCCATTACTTACAGGAATTAATTTAAAAATTCAAGCGAACGTTTTAGAGTGTGTTGCTACTGACTCTTATAGACTTGCTAAAAAGGTAATCAATTATAATGGAGATGTTTTAGATAATGTCAATTTAGTAATTCCTGCTAAAAATATAAATGAATTTACTAAATTAATAGAAAATGATGATGCTACAATAGCACTTAGTGCTTTTTCTAATAAAGTGTTATTAAGATATAAAAATATTCTATTTCAATCAAGTTTGTTAAATGGTACTTATCCTAATACAGATTCATTAGTGCCTAAAGACTTTGATATTGTATATAAGTTAGATTCAAATGAATTTTATAATATTATCGATCGTGCTTCTTTGTTAGCTCAAGCAAAAGAAAAAAATATCATTTCTTTAGAAACTAAAGAAAATAAAATGGTTATAACTTCAAGTAGTCCAGAAATTGGTAAAATAGAAGAAGTTATGAATATTCAAGTAATAAAAGGAGAAAATATAAAAATCTCTTTTAGTGCTAGATATATGATGGATGCATTAAAAAGTTTTAATTCTAAAGAAATAACATTATACTTTAATGGAGATATAAAGCCTATAATAATAAAAGAAGATGATAATGGAGATTTATTACAATTAATTTTACCTATAAAAACCTATTAATTAGTTAAAAAAATTGCCTAATTTTAGGTTTTTTTTATATTTTTTTTAATTTTTAGGCTATTTTCGACAAAATTCGACAAATTACGACAAAGTAAAGTGCTAATATATTGGGCCAAGAAAGGAGGAAGAGTATGAATTACGAAGTAAATTCTAATACACTAGCCATAATACCTGCTGGAAATGATAGATGTAAGGTGTTAGAAACTAAAAGAACATATAACTTAAACAAATCATCTTTGAAAGTTATTGAACATAGTTGTGAATATTTTGGTGTTAGTTACAGATCTAGAGTTGAAGATAGCTCAAGATACATAAAAGGCAAATACAAAAATCCAATTTTAATTGAAGAAACATCAAGAGTTGTGTTTTTTCCTATATCTTCAGTAAAAGGAAAAAATACTATTTGGTTAAGTTATAATAATATTTCTGAATATTATACAAGTAATACAAGAAGTGATCATACAACTATAAGATTTAAAAACGGCTTAAAAATGGAAATTCCAGTTTCATTTTATAGTTTTAATAATCAATATTTAAAAGCAGCAAGATTAAATTCAGTTGTAGCAGATAGATTATACAGAAAATATTAAAAAAACTAGTGTAAAAAACACATTTGTGATATAATTAGTAATAGGTGTATAGGAGTACTTGTATACCTATTATTTTCAATTTTGAAGTTATAAGAGGTTTTAAAATGCATGTCAGGAAGTTAGAATTAACAAATTTTAGAAATTATGATAAATATAAAGTTGATAATTTGGGAGATATTAACATTATTATTGGAGAAAATGGTGTTGGTAAAACCTCAATATTAGAAAGCATTTATGTTTGTAGTTTAGCAAGAAGTTTTAAAAGTAATGATGATTATGTAATTTTAAAAAACAATACTGAATTTGTAAAAATTAAAGTAGGACTTCAGGGTGAAAAGAAAGATATTAATTTAGAGTTTTTGCTTACTAATAATGGTAAAAAGACTAAAATTAATAATCATTTAAAAAAGAGAATAAGTGATTTTATTTCTCAATATAAAGTTATTTTGTTTTCACCAGATGAAATTAAAATAATAAAAGAGTCTCCTAATACGAGAAGAAATTATTTGAATATTAGTTTATCTCAAATAAATAAGTCTTATATTAAACTCTTAAATAATTATAATGTACTTATAAAAAATAAAAATGATTATTTGAAAAAAGTTTATATTAATTCTAATATGGATTTAAGATATTTAGATGTTCTTGATATGAAAATAGCAGAAATAGGATGTGAAATATCTAAAGAAAGAAAAGAATATATTGAGAAACTCAATAAGTACATAAAAAAAATATTTAAAAAGTTTAAAAAAGAAGATGATTTGTACATAAAGTATGAAAGTCAATTTTTAAATAAGAATACCAAAGAAGTACTTGAATTACTTAAAAAAAACAGAAATAATGAACTTACTTTGGGACTTACTAAAACTGGTATTCATAGAGATGATTTTATATTTATGCACAATGGGAATAACGCTAAAGAATATAGTAGTCAAGGACTTCAAAAATTAGTTTTGTTATCTTTAAAAATGGCGGAACTTGAAGTGTTAATAAATGATTATTATGAAGAGCCGATACTTCTTTTAGATGATTTATTTAGTGAACTTGATATTGGTAATCAAAATAAGATTTTAAATAACTTAAATAAAAATGTGCAGGTTTTTATTACAACTACTGATATAAATAATGTTAAACAAAACTTGCTAAAGAAAGCAAAAGTTATTAATTTAAGTGAGAGGGTGAGTTAGATATGAATGAAAATCATTATAATGAAAATGATATTCAAGTTTTAGAAGGACTTGAAGCTGTAAGAAAAAGACCTGGTATGTATATAGGTACTACTAGTGAAAGGGGATTAAATCATTTAGTGTGGGAAATCGTCGATAATTCTGTTGATGAAGCATTGGCGGGTTATTGTGATGATATAGAAATTGTAATCAATAAAGATGAATCTATTACTGTTAAAGATGATGGACGTGGAATACCTACTGGAATACATCCTAAAACTGGTGTAAGTACAGTTGAAACTATTTTTACAGTTTTGCATGCTGGAGGTAAATTTGGTGGCGGTGGCTACAAAGTAAGTGGCGGATTACACGGGGTTGGAGCAAGTGTTGTTAATGCACTTAGTACATCTTTAGAGGTTAAAATTTATCAAAATGGTAATGTTTATTATCAAAAATATATTAATGGTGGAAAGCCTGTGGATAAATTAGCAATTATTGACAAGTGTGATCCAGATAGGACAGGTACTACTGTTACATTTAGACCAGACCCAGCAATATTCCAAGAAACTACTACTTATAATTATGATACTTTAAGACATAGAGCGCAAGAATTGGCTTTTTTAAATAAGGGTTTACAAATAAAACTTATTGATTTAAGAACTGATAAGAGTGAAGCCTTTTTATATAATGGTGGAATTATTGAATATGTTAAAATGCTTAATGAAAATAAAACACCGATTCATGAAGATATAATTTATTGTGAAGGCGAAGAAGATGGCATAGAAATTGAGGTTGCACTTCAATATAATGATGGATATAGTTCAAATATTTATTCTTTTACAAATAATATTAATACTGTTGAAGGTGGTACTCATGAAGAGGGTGTAAGACTTGCACTTTCTAGAATTATAAATAAATATGCTAAAAATAGTAATATTATAAAAGAAAAAGATGATGCATTAACTAGTGATGATGTTAGAGAAGGTTTAACAATGATTATTTCTTGTAAGCATCCTGATCCACAATTTGAAGGACAAACAAAGACTAAACTTGGAAATGCTGAAGTTAGAAAAATTGCTAGTAATGTTTTTGGAGAAAAATTAGAAAAGTTTTTAATGGAAAATCCGACTGAAGCTAGGATGATAATTGATAAGTGTATTTTGGCTTCTCATGCTAGATTGGCAGCTAAAAAAGCACGTGAGACTACTAGAAGAAAAGGTGGACTTGAGATTACTAATAAATGGGGAAAATTAACAGACTGTAAGAGTAATGATCCAACAATAAGTGAAATATTTATAGTCGAGGGGGATTCTGCCGGTGGTAGTGCTAAAGATGGTAGAGATTATATGACACAGGCTGTTCTTCCGTTACGTGGTAAAATATTAAACGTTGAAAAGGCACGTCTTGATAGGGCTTTAGGTAATGAGGAAATTAGAAGTATTATTACTGCTTTTGGTACAGGTATAGGCGAAGAATTTGATTTGTCTAAATTACGTTATCATAAAATCATTATTATGGCTGATGCCGATGTAGATGGTGGACATATAAGAACTTTGTTGCTTACTTTATTCTATAGATTTTTTAGGCCGATAGTTGAAGCTGGTCACGTTTATGCAGCTCAACCACCTTTATTTAAAGTAGTTCATGGTAAAACTATAAAATGGTGCTTAACTGAACAAGAAAGAGATGAATATATTGCGTCTTTACCTGAAAATACAAAATATGAAATAAGTCGTAATAAAGGGTTAGGAGAAATGGATGCTAAGGAACTTAGAGAAACAACAATGAGTATTGAAAATAGAGTTCTTAGAAAGATTACAGTAGAGGATGCTATGCTTGCAGATAAGGTTTTCGAAACTTTAATGGGTGAGGAAGTCGAGCCAAGAAGACAATTTATTGAAGAAAATGCTAAGTATGCTGAACTTGATATTTAGGAGGTTTTTATGGATAAGATTAAAAATGAAAATATAGTAAAAGAAATGGAAAGTTCTTTTCTAGATTATTCTATGAGTGTTATTGTTGCACGTGCTTTGCCAGAGTTAAGAGATGGACTTAAGCCTGTACATAGAAGAATTTTGTATTCTATGTTTGAAAGTGGATATACACCTGATAAGCCTTTTAGGAAAAGTGCTAAAACTGTCGGTGAAGTAATGGGTAATTACCATCCACACGGCGATACTGCTATTTATGAGTCTTTAGTTAGGATGGCTCAACCATTTAGTTACAGGCATACATTGATTGAAGGACACGGAAACTTTGGTTCGCTAGATGGCGATGGTGCTGCTGCAATGCGTTATACTGAATCTAGATTATCTAAGATTTCTATGGAATTATTGAGAGATATTAATAAGAATACAGTTGATTTTATTGATAATTTTGATAGTACTTCTAAGGAACCAACTGTTTTACCTAGTAGGTTTCCTAATATTTTAGTAAATGGGGCTATGGGAATTGCAGTTGGTATGGCTACTAATATTCCACCTCATAATTTGGGAGAGGTAATTGATGGATGTATTGCGTATATGGAGAATAATGATATTACTACACAAGAATTAATGCAATATATTAAGGGTCCTGATTTTCCAACTGGAGCCATTATTTTAGGTAATTCCGGTATTGTTAAAGCATATGAAACTGGTAAGGGTACTATTACAATAAGAAGTAAGGCAGATATAGAGGAAAGTAATGGTAAGAGTAAAATTATTATTACTGAAATTCCATATCAAGTAAATAAAAGAGATTTGCAACAAAGAATTGGAGAGTTAGTAAGAGATAAGGTAATTGATGGAATAGCAGATTTACATGAGGAAACTAATCTTGAAAATGGTATTAAAATTGTTGTTACTGTGAAAAAGGATGCTAATGCTAATGTTGTTCTTAATAATCTTTATAAGCATACTCAATTACAAACTACTTTTGGAATGAATTTTTTAATGATAGATCAAGGAACTCCTAAAACTTTGGGATTAAAAGATATTATTTCTAAGTATATTGATTTTCAAAAAGAAGTTATTATAAGAAGGACAAGATTTGAGTTAGACCGTGCAGAGAAAAGGGTTCACATTTTAGAGGGTTATAAGATAGCATTAGATAATTTGGATGAAGTTATTAACATTATTAGAAATAGTGAAAGTGATATTATTGCTAAGGCAACTTTAATGAATAAATTTTCGCTAAGTGATGTACAAGCTGATGCAATATTAGAGTTAAAGTTAAGAAGATTAACAGGTTTGGAACGTAATAAAATTGAATCTGAATTAGCAGATTTACTTAAATTAATTGATGAATTAAGAGCAATTTTAGGTAGCGAGGAGAAAGTTATTAACATTATTAAGGAAGAAATGCTAGATATTAAGAGCAGATATGCTGATGATAGAAGAACAAAAATAGATATGTCTGCAATTGATTATATTGAGGATGAATCATTAATTCCTGAAGAAGATGTTATAATTACAATAACTAATAAGAATTATATTAAGAGAATATCCACAGATACTTATAAAACACAAAATCGTGGCGGTGTAGGTATTAAAGGAATGTCCACAAATGAAGAAGACTTTGTTGAGCAAATTATTAATTTATCAACACACGATTATTTATTATTCTTTAGCAGTAAAGGAAAAGTGTACAGATTAAAGGGATATGAAATACCAGAATTTTCAAGAACTTCTAAAGGCTTACCGTTAATTAATTTGATTCAAATTGATAAAGATGAAACTATAAGTGCTGTTGTTAAAATTGAAAAGAATAATGAATATAAGTATTTAGTATTTGGTACTAAACTTGGTGTAGTTAAGAAAACTTTAATTAGTGAGTTTGATAATATTAGACAAAGTGGAAAAATAGCAATTACATTAAGAGAAGACGACGAATTAAATTCAGTAAAAAAATCCACTGGTAATGACCAAATATTAATGTGTTCTTCTAATGGTAGGATGGTTAGATTTAATGAAGAAGAAATACGAACTATGGGTAGAACAGCAACTGGTGTTAAAGGTATAAATTTATCTGGCGATGTATGTGTAGGAACTGAAGTGACATCTGATAATAGTAATGTTTTAGTTGTAACTGCTAAAGGATATGGTAAAAAGACTCCTGTTTCTGAATATAGAGAAACAAAACGTGGAAGTAAGGGTGTTAAAACATTAAATATTACTGAAAAGAATGGAAAAATAATTGGTTTTAAATCAGTACAAGATGATAATGATCTAATAATTGTAACCAATGAGGGAATTATTATAAGACTAGATATTAATAATATTTCAACTATGGGACGTGTAACTCAAGGTGTGAGACTTATTAACTTAAAAGATAATAATTTAGTTGCAACAATTTCAGTAGTTAATAAATATATTGAAGAAGATAATAGTACTGAAAATATAAGTGAGGAAAATAACGGATAAAACCGTTTTTTTTCTTTATGTTCCACGTGAAACATTAAACAGAATATCTAAACTAAATACAATAAAACAATGTTCCACGTGGAACATTAAACAGAACTTCTAAATTAAATATAATAGACCAATGTTCCACGTGAAACATTAAGCAGAACACCTAAACTAAATATAATAGAACAATGTTCCACGTGAAACATTAAACAGAATATCTAAATTAAATATAATAAAACAATGTTCCACGTGAAACATTAAACAGAACTTCTAAATTAAATATAATAGAACAATGTTCCACGTAAACATTAAATAGAATATCTAAATTAAATATAATAAAACAATGTTTCACGTGAAACATTAAACAGAACACCTAAATTAAATATAATGGAACAATGTTCCACGTGAAACATTAAATAGAATATCTAAATTAAATATAATGGAACAATGTTCCACGTGAAACATTAAATTAAAATCATTACTTAAATATATTTGAAAATAAAAATCTTTATGATATAATCGTATTCAGCACAACATATAACGTGGAATCAGGTCAGGATTGGAAAATAGCAGCCTTAACACTAATTATATGTGTGTGCTTTTTTTAGGAGTAAAATATGTTAGAAAATATATGTAATCAATTATATTGCTTATCTTTTAAAGCATATAGAAAAGGTGAAGTACCTGTGGCAGCTATAATTGTAAAAAATAATAAAATAATTTCAAAGGCAGTTAATAAAAGAAAATCTTCTACTAATCCATTAAATCACGCTGAAATATGTGCTATTATAAAAGCTTGTAAAAAGTTGAAGGATTGGCGATTAACTGGATGTGATATGTATGTTACTTTGAAACCTTGCCATATGTGTAATGAGGTTATAAAAGAAGTTAGGCTGAATAATGTTTTTTATTTTATTGATAACCCTAAACTTATTAACCTTAAAACTAAATGTACTAAATTAAATACGTACTATTCTGAAAAATATAGTGAGTTATTAACAAATTTTTTTAAAAAATTGAGATAAAATATATTTTTATTAACATATTAATGTTATAATCTTTTTATAAGTGTTATTTATAAACACTAAAAAATTATTTATAGACAGATATTTTTAAAAATGGGAGGTGAAATGAGACTTGTCTACTCGAAATTATTATGTCATATACTGCTTTATATAGAAAATATAGACCAAACAATTTTAAAAATGTTGTTGGACAAGATGTTATAGTTGAAGTTTTAAAAAATTCAATTATCACTAATCATATATCACATGCTTATTTGTTTACTGGCCCTAGGGGGACTGGTAAAACTAGTATTGCAAAAATATTTGCCCATGCAGTTAATTGTGAAAATTTTACAGATGATATATGCTTTCAATGTAATATTTGCAAATCTTTAATGGAAAATGATAGTGATATTATCGAAATAGATGCTGCAAGTAACAATGGTGTTGATGAAATACGAACTTTAAGAGATAATGTGAAATTATTACCTAGTTTTTGTAAATATAAGATTTATATTATAGATGAGGTTCATATGCTTTCAACTGGCGCGTTTAATGCACTTTTAAAGACTTTAGAAGAACCACCTGAACACGTAATCTTTATACTTGCTACTACTGAACCAAATAAAATACCTGTAACTATTTTGTCTAGATGTCAAAGGTTTGATTTTAATAAAATTGATGATTTTTCATTAAAAAATAGACTAAAATATATATGTACACAAGAAAATGTAAATATTGCAGATGAAATTATCGAGTATATTTGTAATTTGTCTGATGGTGGATTAAGAGATGCAATTAATTTATTAGATCAAGTTATATCTTTAAATAAAGAAAATATTACAATTGATGATATTGATAAGATTAGTGGTAATGTTTCTAAAGATGTTATTTTTAAACTATTTGATTATGTTTGTTCTGCTGATTATAAATTGTTACTCGATTATGTTCAAAACATTTCTTTAAATGGTAGAAATTACTCTGATATTGTTAATTCTATGCTGATTTTTATAAGAGATTATATAATTAATATTCAAGTTTCAAATTATTTTGATAAAGATTATTCAAATAAACTTAGTTCTTACGATTTTTCTTCCGAATTATCATTAAAAATCACTAAAATGTTAAATGAACTTTCTTATGAATTAAAAAATAGTAATGATCAAAAGCTATTATTTGAAATATATATAATGAATTTAGTAAATGTTATAAGTGATAAAAATGATAATATTGATAAAATAGAATATAAGCAAAATATTAAATCAAGTAGTGAAAATGAAAAAGTTAAAAGTGATCTAAATAATAAAAATATTGAAGAAAATAAACCAAAAACAGAAAAAATTAATTTTAATTTAAAAAAAGTTAGAATAAATAATTTATTTGCAGAAGCATCTAAAGAATTACTTACTGTGTTAAATAAAAATTATGATAAAATAAATGATTATATTTCAAATAAAATGTATAACACACTTGTTACTTTATTATCTCAATGTAAGATAGTAGCTGCTTCTAATGAATATATCTTATTTTCGTTTTTAGATGATTCATATGTTCCTTTGTTTGATAGTAGTTATAAGCAAATTGAATTATTTATGAACGAAATATATGGTAATGTTTATAAAGTAGTGGCTGTTACACAAAATGAGTGGGAAAAATTAAGGCAAGAATATATTTTAAATAAAAAAAATAATATTCCATATGTTAAAATGGATGAAAATGATGTAAAATTAGATATGGAGACAAATTTTAATGATTTGGAAAACTCTGCGTTGGATATATTTGGTGAAAGTAGCATAAGTGTAAAATAGGAGGAAAATTATGAATATGCAAAATTTAATGGCTCAAGCACAAAGAGTCCAAAAAGAGTTAGAAAAGGCTAATCAAGAAATTGAAAATAGTGTTTTTGTAGGTAAAAGTGGTGCAGTTAATGCAACTTTATCTGGAAAGATGGTACTTACTAAGGTGGAAATTACTGATGATAGTATTTTGAGTGACAAAGATATGCTTCAAGATATGGTTGTAGTTGCAGTAAATGATGCTTTATCACAAGTTGGCAAAATGAAAGAAGAAAAATTGGGTAAATATGCTGGTGGACTTGGAGGATTATTTTAATAATGTATCCTTTAGAGTTTCAAGAATTGAAGGATTGTTTTAAAGAATTACCAGGAGTTGGTGATAAATCTGCTGAAAGATATGTATATGCTATTGATGAATTAGATGATGATAATGTAAAAAAAATTGCAGATAGTTTAATTGCTTTTAAGAAAAATATTAGAAAATGTAATATATGTGGTTGTTTATCTAATCAAGATATTTGCTCTGTCTGTTCATCTGATATGCGTGATAAGTCTACAATATGTGTTGTTGAAGATTCAAAAAGTGCATTTGCATTTGAATCTACTGGTAAATATAAAGGACTTTATCATATATTGGGAGGCTTAATATCACCAATTGATGAGATAAATCCAGAAGACATTAATATATCATCATTAATAACTAATAGATTAAATAGTGAACTTAAAGAAGTTATAATTGCTTTAAATTCATCAGTTGAAGGAGAAATGACATCATTATATATTCAAAAATTATTAGAAGGTAAAGGTGTTAAAGTTTCAAGACTTGCATATGGTTTACCTATGAATGCTGATATTGAATATTTAGATCCATTAACAATTATTAGAGCAATTGATGATAGAAAATTTTTGTCATAGTTTTTAAGTTTAACTAATATATTGTATTGGAGGAAATATATGCAATATATAGTAATATTTATAAAAAGATTGGTTGTCTCATTATGTATGCTTTATACTTTTGATGTAATAGTAAATAGTGTTGGCATAATGATTCCAATAAATAGTGTAACTATTTTGTCTGTAACTTTTTTAGGACTTCCTGCAATTTTTGGTTTATTAGTTTTACAGAAAATGATTTAGGAAGTGAGGAGTATGGATAATGTTTTAAATGAATATTTCAATCGCTTGTCTTTGAATAATAGAATAGGACACGCGTTTTTGATTTGCAATACAACTTTTGAAAACGTAAAAGATGAGTTAGAATTAATATTAAATAAATACTTTTTTAAAACAGAAGTTGATATAAATAAAAACAATAGTGATATTTATATTTTAAAACCTACAAATGATAAAATAATTAAAGAGGATATATTAAATCTTCAAAGTAATTTAAAAACATTATCTCAATTTAATGAAAATCGTATATATATTATAGACCATGCCGAAATGATGAACGATTATGCTGCTAATTCTTTGTTAAAATTTTTGGAAGAACCTGAAAAAAATATTTATGCTTTTTTAATAACATCAAACATTGATAAAGTTATTTCTACTATTAAATCTAGATGTCAGATTTTAGTAGTGCAAAATGGGATTACATTTGATAAAAATGAGGTTCCTATTGAAATTTTGAATAAAACTGTCTCATTTATAAATGATTATGAAAATATGGGATTAGATATCATAACTAAATATTCATTTTATTTTGATAAAAAAGAAGATAGAGAAAACTTTAAAATTAAACTTAAAGTTATGAAATACTTTTATAGAGATATACTTAATAAATTAATATACGATAAGGTTTTGATTTTTAGTGAATTTGAAGATATTATAAATAATATAGCTAATAAAAATTCTGAAAAATCTATAATTAATAAATTAATTATTTTAAATAAATTTGAAAATATGTTAGAATATAACTTGAATATAAATTTATTTTTAGATAACTTGATTATAGAAATGGAGGGCTATTAGTTATGGATAATGTAGTGGGTGTTGTATTTAAAAATAATAGTAAGGCACAATTTTATAATAGTAACTCAATTAAAATTCATGATGGAGATTATGTTGTGGTTGAAAGTGATAAAGGGCTTCAAGTTGGAAAAGTTTTAATGGCTAATATAATTAATAAAGAAATTATACCTGATATGAAAAAAGTTATTCGATTAGCTACTAGAGAAGATATAAGAATATTTGAAAGAAACGAAATTGATTCAAAAAAAGCACTTAATAATGCTAAAAGTATAGCAAGTAGATTAAAATTAAATATGAATATTATAGATGCATATTTTACATATGATAGAAGTCAATTGGTATTTTATTTTTTATCTGAAGGTAGAGTTGATTTTAGAGATATGGCAAAAGAACTTGCCTCAATTTATAAAACTAGAATTGAACTTAGACAAATTGGTGTAAGGGATAAAGCAAAAGAAATATCTGGAATTGGTCAATGTGGTAGGGAACTTTGCTGTGCGTGTTTTTTAAAAGGTTCAATGGATTCCGTTTCAATCAATATGGCTAAAAATCAAAATATTGCTTTAAATCCTTCAAAAATAAATGGTCAATGTGGTAGACTTTTGTGTTGCTTTAATTATGAAGATGATGTTTATACTGAAAAAAGGTCTGGAATGCCTAATATAGGTGATGAAGTTAAAACTGAAAAAGGTATTGGTAGGGTTGTTTCAATTGATATATTAAAAAGAAGTTATGTTGTTAATTTACGAGATGAAGGAAGAATCGAAATAGAAATGGATAAGTAGGTATGTATGAAACAGGTTATAAATGATTTAGTTGGATATGATAATTTAAAGATTTATCAGAATAGTGATTATTTTAATTTTAGTTTGGAATCTGTTTTGCTTCCTAGATTTTGTAAATTAAAAAATAATATGAAGATTATTGATTTTTGTACTGGAAATGCACCTATTCCTTTAATATTAAGTACAATGACTGAATCTAAAATAATTGGTATCGAACTTCAAAAAGAAATATATGATTTAGCAGTTAAAACTGTAAAATTAAATAAATTAGAAAATAAAATTGAAATATTAAATATGGATGTAAAGGATGCAGAGTTTAAATTTGATACAGATACATTTGATTTAATAACTTGTAATCCCCCATATTTTAAATATGAAAATGATAATAGTATTAATAAAAATGAAATAAAATCAATTGCGAGGCACGAAATAAAAATAACTATTGCAGATGTTATTAAAATATCAAAAAAGTTGCTAAAAAATAATGGAAGTTTAGTAATAGTGCATAGAACTGAAAGACTTGGAGAAATAATTGATTTATTTAATAAAAATAATTTTAAAATAAAAAGGATGAGATTTATTTATCCAAAAAAGGATAGTAATTCTAATTTAGTTTTAATTGATGCAAAGAAAAATGCAAAAGAAGGACTTAAAGTTATGAAACCACTTATTTGTCACAATAATAATGGTAATTATACTAACGAAGTATTAAAAATGTTTGAGAGGTTAAAATGATACAAAAAAGTTATGAAAAAGAAAATAGTAATTTATATATTGTTCCAACTCCAATAGGAAATTTGAAAGATATAACTTACAGGGCTGTCGAAATTTTAAAATCAGTTGATGCTATTTTTGCTGAAGATACTAGGGTAACTTATAATTTACTTAATAGTTTAAATATAAAAAATAAAATTTATCAATGTCAAAAATTTAATGAAGCTCAAGCGAGTGTATCTGTTTTAAATTTACTTTCTGAAGGTAAAAATGTAGCAATTGTTACTGATAGGGGGACTCCTCTTATTAGTGATCCTGGTTCATTAGTTGTAAATAACGTAGTTGAATCTGGATATAACGTTATTGCTTTACCTGGAGCTTCTGCACTTCTTCCGGCTTTAAATATGTCAAATATTTCTTCAGAAAAATTTTTGTTTTATGGTTTTCTAAATTCAAAAGAAAGTCAAAGTATAAAAGAGTTAATTATGTTGAGTAGTTTAAATTTCACAATTGTTTTGTATGAATCTCCTCATAGACTATCTAAAACACTTCAAAATATTTATAAAATTATGGGAAATAGACAAATTAGTATTTCCCGGGAAATATCAAAGGTTCATGAGGAAGTATTTAGAGGCACTGTTAGTGAAGCTATTGATATTTATAAAGAAGTTAAAGGTGAGATTGTTATTGTTATAACAAAAAATGAAGAAGAAAAAGATTATGATTTATATTTAGAAGAAGTATTGGATGAAGTAAAGTCTGGCTTAACTTCTAAAGACGCAATTAAAAAAATATCAAAAAAATATGGAATTAGTAAAAATATATTATATAATATGTATGAGGAGTCAAAAAAATGAAGTTAATTGTAGGTTTAGGTAATCCAGGAAAAGAATATGAAAATACTAGGCATAATGTTGGCTTTATGGCAATTGATAATTATTTATGTAATGTCATTTATAAAGAAAAAATGTCTTCAATGTATTATGAAAAAATAATTGATAATGAAAAAGTGATTTTCATAAAACCGTTAACATTTATGAATGAAAGTGGTATTGCAGTTAGAAAGTATATTGATTATTATAAAATAAATATTGATGATATTTTAGTTATTTATGATGATATGGATTATCAAGTTGGAAAATATAAAATTAAAATGAGTGGTTCATCTGCTGGTCATAATGGTATTAAAAGTATTATTTCTAATCTTGGTACTTCAGATTTTAAAAGAATTAGAATTGGAATTTCTAAACCAAAAGATGATATAATAGATTATGTACTTGGTAAATTTAATCTACCTGAATTAGAAGAAGTAAATAAAGTTTTAAATATAGTTAATAATATAATTGATGATTTTTTTAAGATGGATTTTGAAAAATTAATGAGTAAATATAATTAGAGGTTTTTATGATAAAGAATTTATTTAATGATAAATTAGAAAATGGTTATAAAATATCCATTACTTTAAATGAAATATACTATCAATTTTTGATGTATATGTTTTTTTCATTAAATAAAAGTTTAATAATCGTTACACCTACATTAGCAGATGCTAATAAAATATATTCTGCTTTAAATAACAGAATAAAAAATGTCTATATATTTCCAGATGATGATTATTTAACTAAACATGCTATTGCTGTTTCACCAGAACTTACTTTAATGAGGATGAAGTTTTTAAATAATATTAATCAAGATGATAAATGTATTTTAATTTGTCATACTAACAGTATATTAAAAAAGTTACCTTTAAAAAGTAAATTAAATGAAAAAAATATAAAATTAAAGGTAAATTCTTCTATTGTTCGTGAAGAATTAATTAACAAATTATTAGAAAATGGCTATGTAAGAGAAAGTTTAGTAACTAATACTGGCGAATTTAGTGTAAGAGGTTTTGTTGTAGATGTTTTTCCAATTTTTGAAAATCATCCTATAAGAATTGAATTTTTTGATAATGAAATTGATGAGATAAAATATTTTGATGAAAATACCCAAATGTCATATGAAAATATTGATGAGTTTGTAATAAAGCCAATTATAGATGAATTCAAGGATGATAATGGATGTGTATTAGATTATATAAATGATGGTGCGCTAGTTTATCAAGATTATGCTCAAATAAGAAATGTTGAAGATACTATAATTACTCAGATGAAATATTATGAAGATAATGATTCAATGTTATCTTTAAGTGATTTGAATGCTAATAATACATATTTTATAGATACTATAAATAATACTAATAATTATGATTTAGATATTAATGCTGTATCTATTGAAAATTTTAATAATGATAAAGAAACTTTTATGGAAAAATTAAATGAAAATAATTCTTTTTTGTGTACTACTGATAAAGAATTTATTAAAAGTTTAAAAATTAATGAAAAAAAAGTAATATTTGAAGATATTTCATCTGGATTTATATATAATGATATTTCTTATTATTCTAAAAATGATTTGTTTGTTGTTTCTAAAAATATAAAATATGATACTGGTTATAAATTAGGCAAAAAAATTAATTCTTTAGATAAATTGGAAGTAGGAGATTATGTAGTTCATAGAAAACATGGAATAGGTGTTTATATGGGTATTTCAACTATTACTAAAAATAATTTGAAAAAGGATTATATTTTAATTAAATATAAAGCTGATGATAAGTTATATTTACCAGTTGATAAATTAGATAAATTATATAAATATTCTTCTAAAGATGGTGTTAAACCTGTAATTCATAGATTAAATAGTGCTGAATGGCAAAAGACAAAAATGAAAATTCGTCAAAAAGTAAAAGATATTAGTAGTGAATTAATCAATATTTATAAAAAAAGAAATATGAGTACAGTAACCCCATTTATGCCAGATACTCCAGAACAAATTATGTTTGAAAATGAGTTTCTTTATGATGAAACTGAAGATCAAATAAAGTGTTCTTTAGAAATTAAGAAAGATTTGGAACGAAGTAAACCGATGGATAGGCTTTTATGTGGTGATGTTGGATATGGTAAGACTGAAGTAATTTTTAGGGCAATGTTTAAAGCAGTTTCTAATAGCAAGCAAGTTATGTATTTATGTCCTACAACTCTTTTAAGTTATCAACAATATATGTCTTGTAAAGATAGATTTAAGAATTATCCTGTCAATATTGCTATTTTAAATAGATATAATACTAAAAAAGAGGCTACGGCAGTGCTAGAAGGACTAAAAAATGGAACTATTGATATAGTATTTGGAACACATAGATTATTAAGTGGAGATGTAATATTTAAAGATTTAGGGCTTTTGGTTATTGATGAAGAGCAAAGATTTGGGGTTATGCATAAAGAAAAAATAAAAGAAATTAAATCAAATGTCCATGTTTTGAGTGTTTCAGCGACACCTATTCCAAGAAGTTTACAAATGAGTTTAATTGGAGTTAGAGATTTATCTTTAATTGAAACTCCACCTAAAAATAAACTTCCTGTTCAAACTTATGTTATAAATTATGATCCATATATTATGAGAGAAGTTGTTTTAAAAGAAAAAGCAAGAAATGGACAAGTGTTTATTTTATATAACAAAGTTGAAGATATGAATAAAATGGTAGATGGATTTAAAAAATTAATACCAGAAGTCAGTGTTAAATTTGCGCATGGAAAAATGAATAAAGATGAAATGCAAGATATAATGTATGAATTTAACTTAGGTAAATTTGATGTTTTAATAAGTACCACTATAATTGAAAATGGAATTGATGTACCTAATGCTAATACCATTATCGTTATGAATGCTGATAGATTTGGTTTATCTCAACTATATCAAATTAGAGGTCGTGTAGGTAGAAGTGATAGACAAGCATATGCATACTTAATGTATGATAAAAGTAAGATTTTAGGAGAAAATGCAGTAAAAAGATTAGATGCTATAAAAGAATTTACTTCTTTAGGTAGTGGTTACAAAATAGCAATGCGTGACTTAAGTATTCGTGGTGCTGGTGATTTGCTTGGAAGTGAACAAGCCGGATTTATTGATTCAGTTGGTGTTGATATGTATATTGAACTAATTAATGAAGAATTAAATGGTCAAATACTTGAAGATAACGAAGAAAAAGAAGTAAATTTGGATGATGTAACTACACATATAGGTAATGATTATTCTGATGAAGATTCAATAATAGTTTTATTACATCAAAAAATATCAAGTATTTCTAGTTATGAAGAATTAAATCAAGTTTTTGAAGAAATAGAAGATAGATTTGGTAAAGTTACACCTCAAATAAAAGAATATATGTATCAAGAATTAGTAAAAAAGATTATAAATAGATTAAATATAAAAATTATGATAAATGATAATTTAAAATTTAGCTTTAGATTAAATGAAGACATATATAAAAAGTTAAGTATAGAGAAGTTTTTTATTGAATCAACTAAAATTAATTCTAGATTCAATTTTGCTTATAGGGGAAATGCTATTGATATTTCTTTACCTAAAATTAATTTAGAAAAACATTATATATATTATATCTTTGAAGTTTTAAATTATATAGAAAATTATATAAAGAACAAGAGTAACTAATATTCTTGTTTTTTAGTATATTTTGTTTTTTTAATAGCAAACTAGTTAAAGAGAGGTGTGTATGAAAAATACTGGAGTTATTAGAAAAATAGATGAATTAGGAAGAATAGTCGTGCCCAAAGAAATAAGAAAAAATTTAGGTATTAAAAGTGGAGAAGATGTGCAAATATATATAGAAGAAGACAAAATTATATTGAAAAAATATCAAAAAATGTTATCTTTAAAAGAATTAAGTGATAGATATTTATTAAAAATTCGAAAGTTAACTAATAATAATATAATAGTAACTGATAAAGAAAAAATTATTTTGGATAGTTTAAAAAAATATGATAATGTAAAAATTGATGATAAAATTGAAAATTATATAATAGAAAGAAAACAAATTACTGGGGAAAAATTGAAAATTAGTTTTGATGAATATAGTTATTTTTATTTAATTCCTATAATTAGTGATGCTGATGCTATTGGTTCTATTATTATGGTAAGTGATAATATAATTAGTGATAAAGATAAAATGATTATAGATATATTTAATGTTTTAATTGGCATAGAATTGTACTAAAATAGTTGAAAAATAGAAAAATATGTGATATATTACTTTAGCAAAAGAGTTTCTATGGTCTATTGATCATGGCGAAAGGAGAAGGAATATGAAAAAAGGAATTCATCCAGAACTAAAGGATTGTAAAGTTGTATGTGCTTGTGGTAATGAATTTATGACAAAAAGTACTAAAAGTGAAATTCATTTAGAAACTTGTAATAAATGTCATTCATTTTATACTGGTAAGCATGTAACTGCTAGAACAGGTAATGTTCAAAAATTTAAAGAAAAATATGGAATGAAATAGTCAACTTAATGACTATTTTTAATTTTGATATTTATTTTTTTAAAATTTAGTTTATAATTAAATTAAAGGTGAAGAAATTATGGTATTTGGAATTGCCTCTGATCATAGGGGTTATAAATTAAAAGAAAAAGTTAAAAAGTATTTACAAAAAAAACATATAGAATTTATTGATTATGGAACAAATAGTCAAGATAGTGTTGATTATAATGATTATGCTTTAAAAGTGTGTAATGCAATACGTGATGGAGAAGTCACTAATGGTATTTTAATATGTGGAACTGGTATTGGTATGTCAATAATGGCCAATAAAGTTAATGGTATTATGTGTGCTAAAGTCGACAGTGCTATGGAAAGCCGTTTAGCTAAAGAACATAATAATGCCAATGTTATAAGTTTTTCTGCTGATTTATTGTTATTCGAGGCAAAAGATATTATAGATTCTTATATTAAAAGTGAATTTTTAAATACTGAAAAATATATAAGAAGAATAGAAAAAATTAAAGATATTGAAAATATAAATGAAAAATTAAAGAAAAAGAAATCTAAATAAATTAAACTAGAATAATTTATGTATTAAAATCATATATAATAATATGAAAAAATATATAATAATTATTCCAGTTTTATTTTTAGTTTATTTTATGACTTTAGATAATAAGAATACTGACATTGAGTATGATACAAATGAGAATTATGTAAAAGAAGAAAATGAAAGTATTAGTGAAGAAAAAATTGTAAGAGTTTCATATAATGAAGAAATAACAGATATGCAAATAGATGAGTATGTTATAGGTGTTTTGGCTTGTGAAATGCCTGCATTATTTCATGAAGAAGCGTTAAAAGCGGGTGCAGTTGCTATAAGAACGTTCTATTTCTATAAGGCAATGGATTCAAATTATATTGCGAAGAAGAGTGATCAGTGCTATATTTCTAAAGAAATGATGCAGGAAAAATGGAAAGATGGTTTTGATAAATATTATTCATTTATTGAAAAAGCTGTAAATGATACTAAAAATGAAATTGTTACTTATAATGGTGAGGTAATCGAGTCATTTTATTTTAGTTTATCTAATGGTTATACTGAAAATTCTGCTGATGTTTTTGGTGGATTTAGGCCTTATTTGGTTAGTGTTTCATCTTCTTGGGATAAAGAACTTTCAAATTATTTAGATGAAGTTACATTTTCTTTAGAAGAATTTTACAATAAATTAAATATAGATTATAGTGAAGACTTAACAATTAGTGATGTAGAAAAGTCTCTTGGAAATAGAATTATATCTCTTTCTATAAATGGCACAAATTTTAAAGGCACAACTATTAGAAATATCCTAGGGCTTAGAAGCACTGATTTTGATATAGAATATAATCAAAATAATGTTGTTATAACTACAAGAGGTTTTGGCCATGGTGTTGGGATGAGTCAATATGGGGCTAATGAAATGGCAAAGTTAGGATATTCATACAAAGATATTTTAACTTATTATTATAAAGGTACTGAGATTTCTAAAATATAAAATGTATAAATTATTAAATATTGTTCACATTATAAATAGGAGTGTGAGCAATGAAAAATGTAAGTTTGAAAAAATTATTTGTACCTATGATTTATTTAACTGCTGTGTTTGCTGTTTTGGCGGCTATATTACTTACTATTTTTGGAATAGATAAGTATTTAGGGGAAAAAGACCAATTTAATTATTCAGTTAATGGCATAATTGATAATTCTAAACCTGTTAATAGTAGTGACACTGTTAATGATAGTCCAAGTGAAGTGAACACACAAATTATAAAACCATATAACTCTGATTCAGTTACAATAGGAAGGTATTACTATGATTTTGAAGCAGATTCTAAATCACAAGAAAATTCAATAATATTTTACGAAAATACTTATATGCAAAATTCAGGTGTTGATTATATAAGTGACCAAGTTTTTGACATTTTAAGTGTTTTAGATGGTAAAGTTATATCTGTTTTAAAAGATGAAACATTAGGTAATATAGTTAAAATCGAACATGATAAAGAAATTGTAAGTGTTTATCAAGGAATAGATGAAGTTAGTGTAAAAGAAGGGGATTTAGTGACACAAGGTAATATTATAGGTAAAAGTGGTACTTCAAAAGTTAATTCTAATTTTACAACTTCACTTCATTTTGAGGTATATTATAAAGGTACATTAATGGATCCAGAAAGTTTTTATACATTAAAATTAGAAGATTTATAGTTAATCTTTTAATTTTTTTTCTAAAATTTTGTAATTTTGTGTAAAGTAGATAATTTGTGTCTATTATTTAATAAGTGTTAAATGTATAATGGTTAGTGGAGGTACGAAAGATGAATAATAAAAATATGGTAAATTTTGTGTTATTAGAAAAAGATGAATTTGAAAGTAAGAAAATTAAAAACATAATTATGAATTATATGATGAAGAACAAATTTGAGTTTGATATTCTAGAATATTTTGATGTTAATAGTGAATTATTGAATCTTATAGATAAAAATGAATCTAATTATATTTATTTACTTAATTTTGAAGTTAAAAATTTTAATGCTTTAGAAATAGCAAGAAAGATTAGACAGAACGACTGGGTTAGTCCAATTATAGTATTAGGTGGTGTTAACTCTAATATATTTAAACAGAGACTTCAAATTTTAGATTTTCTTGATAAAGAAGATAAATTAGAAAAGAATCTTCATGAATTATTTGATATATGCTTTAAACAATTAAGAGTAAGAAAGAATTTTAAATATAGAATAGGTAAAATTGATTATTGTATAGATTATCATAAGATTTTATATATTTATAAAGATACTGTTGAAAGAAAAAGTGTTGTTGTAACTGAAAATTCTGAATATAAGATACCTCTTAATTTAGTGAAAGTTAAAGAATTACTTACTGATGATTTTATTTTTACGCATAAAGCTTGTATAGTTAATCTAAAAAGAGTTGATGCCTTTGTTTGGCATATGGGAAAAGTACTTTTTGATAATGGAAAGGAAGCACCATTTCTATCGAGAATTCGTAAAGAAGAAATATCTAATATGTTTTAAGACTAAAATGTTTTGTTTAGTTTTTTTTATTTTGTGCAGAAAAATCAATATTTAATGCAAAATTTTAAAAATTGGTGTTAAAAATTAGTATTATGGGTAAGTCGTTACAAAATTTGTCAGATTTTGTAGGTTTAAAAATATTGATTAAAACATACTAAATGTTTTAATATAAAGATATGGAAGAGAGGTGTATAGTGTGACAAAGAAGGGCAGAGTTAAATGGTTCAATAATGAAAAAGGTTATGGATTCATTGAAATAGGTTCTGGTGTTGGAGAAGATGTATTCGTACATTATTCTGCAATCGAACAAGTTGGATATAAATCTTTATCTGAAGGTGATGTTGTTGAATTTACATTAATTAAAACTGCAAAAGGAAATCAAGCAATAAATGTAAAAGAAGTAAAACTAACTACTGTTTAGGTAGTTTTTTTCATATTTATATGGTATATTATTATTATGAGAGGTGGAATATGAAATATAATATTCGTGGAGAAAAGTTAGAGGTAACTGAGGCTATTAAGGATTATGTAATTAACAAATTATCTAAAATGGAAAAGTATTTTTCAAATCCTAAAGATGTCAATGTTAAAGTGTTGTTTAGTGTGAGAGGTAGAGAGCAAAAAGTAGAGGTAACTATTAATGATATTAGTTTTGATTTAAGAGCAGAAGTTTCTCATGCAGATATGTATGCTGCTATTGATTTAGTTGTAGATAAATTAGAAACTCAAATGAGAAAATTAAAATCTAAGTTAGTTTCTAAAGACAGGGCAAATATAGTATACGAAGAAGATGAAACTATTTTAGAAGAAGATTTTGAAGTAGTTAAAAGAAAGAAAGTTTATTTAAAACCGATGGATGAAGAAGAAGCAATTGTGCAAATGGAACTTTTAGGACATACTTTCTATATTTATAGAGATATTAATACTGAATGTGTTAATGTTTTATATAAAAGATATGATGGAAGTTATGGAATTATCGAAACTAATTAAAGGGCTTATGCTCTTTTTTTAATATTTTTATTTAAAAAGTTAAAACATTTTGATACAATATATTTGTATAGGAGATGATTACAGATGGGATTTTTGTCAAAGTTATTTGATCATGAATATAAAGAATTAAAAAAATTTACTGAACTTGCTGATCAAGTTTTAGAATTAGAAGAAGAAATAAGTAAGTTAAGTGATATGGAACTTAAGGCTAAAACTGATGAATTTAAAACTTTATTAAATGAAGGTAAGAGTTTAGATGATATTTTAGTGCCTGCTTTTGCTGTTGTACGTGAAACTGCTTATAGGGTACTTGGAGAAAAACCTTATAAAGTTCAAGTAATAGGTGGTATTTGCTTACATTATGGTAATATTGCCGAAATGAAAACTGGTGAAGGTAAAACTTTAACTGCTACTATGCCAACATACTTAAATGCTTTAACTGGAAAAGGTGTTCATATTATTACAGTTAATGAATATTTAAGTGTTCGTGATGCTGAATGGATGGGTAAAATCTATGAATTTTTAGGCCTTAGTGTTGGAATAAATAGAAAAGACGCTAGTAAAGAAGAAAAAAGAGAAGCATATTCTAAAGATATTACTTTCACTACAAATAATGAACTTGGTTTTGACTATTTAAGAGATAATATGGTAGTAAGAAAAGAAGCAAGAGTGCAAAGAGGACTTAACTATGCTATTATTGATGAAGTTGACTCAATATTAATAGATGAAGCAAGAACGCCTCTTATAATAAGTGGGGGTGTTAGTAAAAGTGCTGACTTATATAAATTAGCAGATAGAACTGCAAAAAGCTTAAATACAGAAGATTATGTAATAGACGAAAAAACTAGAAGTGTAACTTTAACTGAAGATGGTATAAAAAAATGTGAAAAACTTCTTAATTTAGATAATATGTATGATATAAAAAATTCAGCAATTGTACATAATTTAGATAAAGCTTTAGTCGCCAATTATGCCTTTAAAAAAGATGTAGATTATGTAATTGAAGCAGATAAAATAGTTATAGTAGACGCGTTTACTGGAAGACTTATGCACGGAAGACAATATAGTGATGGACTTCATCAAGCACTTGAAGCAAAAGAGGGTGTACATATTAATGAAGAAACTAAAGTACTTGCAACTATTACATTTCAAAACTTATTTAGGATGTATAATAAATTAGCTGGTATGACTGGTACAGCTAAAACTGAAGAAGAAGAATTTAGAAATATATATAATATGTATGTTATAGAAATTCCAACAAATAAGCCTGTTATAAGAGAAGATATGGAAGATTTAGTTTATATTAATATGAGAGGAAAATATAATGCTATTGCTAATACAATTGAAGAATTACATAAAAAAGGACAACCTATTTTAGTTGGTACTGCATCAATAGAAAGTTCTGAAGTATTAAGTAATTTACTTGATAAAAGAGGAATTAAGCATGAATTATTAAATGCTAAAAATCATGAAAGAGAAGCTCATATTATAGAAAATGCTGGTCAAAAAGGTGCTGTAACAATTGCAACTAACATGGCTGGACGTGGAACTGATATAAAATTAGGTGAAGGTGTTGCTGAACTTGGTGGACTTGCAGTTATTGGAACTGAAAGACATGAAAGTAGAAGAATAGATAACCAATTAAGAGGTAGAAGTGGTCGTCAAGGAGACCCAGGCGTTACAAGATTCTTTATATCTATGGAAGATGATTTAATGCTTAAATTTGGTAGTGAAAAGATAAAATCTTTAATGACTACTTTAGGTTTTACTGAAGATACACCAATAACTCATAAATTAATGAGTAAAAATATAGAAACTAGCCAAAAAAGAGTTGAAGGATTTAACTATGATAGACGTAAAGCACTACTAGATTATGATAATGTTATAAGTAAACAAAGAGAAATAGTTTATGAAAGAAGAAATGAAATATTAGATAAAGATAGTATTCGTGATAGAGTTTTAGTAATATTTAAAGATTTTGTTATAGATGAAGTTAATAATCATTTTCCTCCTGAGGATAGACTTACTCATAATGATATAGTAAATATATGTGAGTTATTTAATGCAAATCTCTTAAAAACTAAAAAATTAGATGAAAAAGAATTAGAAAATAAAGAAATTAATGAAATTCAAGATACTATATATAATATAGTAGTAAATGATTATAATGAAAAATTAAAAGATGTACCTATTGAAATTCAAAATGATTTTGAAAAAGCAATAACTTTGAAAGTTCTTGATAAAAACTGGATGGAACAACTAGATGCTATGGAAGAATTAAAAGAAGGAATTGGACTTAGAGGGTATGCTCAAACGAATCCTTTACAAGCTTATGCATTAGAAGGCTTTGATTTGTTTGATAGTATGCTTAAAGATACTAATAAAGAAGTTACTACATTTTTACTTAAAGCAGAAGTAAGACAAAATTTAGAAAGAGAAGAAAACAAAAATATTAGAACTAATGATTCTAAAGAAGGGGTAAAGAAGCAACCAATTAAGGCTGGTAAAAAGATAGGTAGGAATGATTTGTGCAGCTGCGGTAGTGGAAAAAAGTACAAAAATTGCTGTGGAAAAGTAAGATGAGTGTGGAAAAAAGAGAAGTAAAACCTTTTACTATGTGGAGGCATTTTAAAGGTTCAATAGTATTTGTAATAGCTGTAGCTAAACATAGTGAAACTTTAGAAGATTTAGTTGTTTATCAGTGTTTTGATAATGATAATACTAATCATAAAAATGGTATTTATGCTAGACCTATTCTTATGTTTTTATCAGAAGTAGACCATTTAAAATATCCAAATGTAACTCAAAAATATCGTTTTGAAGAAATTAAAGAATAAATATTAAAAAATGTCGACAAAATTAATTGTTGATATTTTTTCTAGTTAAAACTAATAAAAGTGTGATATTATATAAGTGGTGAATTAATAATGGAAGAAGATTTAAGTATTAATATTAAAAGATATTATAATGTAATGAAAAGATACAGAAGTGGAGAATTTGGCGAAGAGGCTTTAACACTTGCCCAAATTTTAGAATTAGCAAATGAAAATCAACTTTTTGATGAAATGAGTGTAACTGAAATTGAGTACTTAATTAATAATAGTACTGGAATTACTAAAATGTTATTTTCAAATTTAAAAAACAAAAAATTAAATAAAAAATTGGGAGGAAATTAATGAAAAGACCAATAACAACATTATTTATGTTAGAATCATTAGATGGTAAAATTAATAGTGGAAGCAGTGATATTCTTGATGCTGATAAAGACTGGTGTAAAATTGAAGGGGTAAAAGAAGGACTAAATCAATATTATGAAATTGAAACTACAACTGATTATTATTCACTTAATACAGGTCGTGTAATGGCAAAAATTGGTGTTAATGATAAAAAAGAATTACATAAAAAAGTTGATGTAAGCTTTATAATAATAGATAATAAACCTCATATAAATGAAAATGGTATAAATTATTTATGTCACTGGGTTTCTAAATTAATACTTGTAACTACTAATAAAAATCATATTGCCTTTTCTTTAAAAGAAAAATACGATAATTTAGATATAATATATTATGAAAGTTTAGATTTAAACAAATTATTAAAAGATATTAAAGAAAAATATAATGCTAATAATATAACTATTCAATCTGGTGGAAGTATGAATTCTTTATTTTTAAGAGAAAATTTAATTGATTATGTTAATATAGTAGTTGCACCTTTGTTAGTTGGTGGAAAAGATACTCCAACATTAATAGATGGATATTCTATAACTAATGAAAATGAACTATATAAACTTAAATCTTTAGAATTAATCGAATGCAATGTATTAAAAAATTCTTATATACAGTTAAAGTATAAAGTATTAAAATAAATTGTATTGAATAGAAAATTGTGATATTCTTATATTAGAAGGTAAGATGTATGAAAGATATAAAAGATAAAATTAAAGATGCTCTTATTCATATAGGTGCTTTAGGAATTATTGCTTCTGGTTTTGCTTTTCCCGCAAATGCCCTTCTTATTTATTTTTTAGGGTTACCAGCAGTATTAGTTTCAAGTGCAAAAGCAATTGATGCAATTAGTCAAAATAAAATCAAAGATTCTATTTTTTCTGTTACTAAAAAAGGTTATATAACTCAAAATGCTTTAGCGAAACCTGGGCATATGTTTAAACTTGCTAAATCTAAAGATAAAAGTAAGAATTTTATTAAAGAAACATATAATATGTTTATGCAATTAACTAGAACTAATAAAAAAGGAGAAGTCATAAAGTATCAAACTGTAAGTCATTCTATAACATATAGATTACTTAGTACATTACAAAAGAAAGGCTATATAACTAATTTAACTAGAGAAAAAGAAAAAAAGAGAAGATTACTTTTTGAAAAAATGGCTTTTGGTAATAAAGAAGGAATAAATAAGAAATATCAATTTTACAAAATTACTTTTGAATTAACTGATAAAAAATTTGATTTATCACTTGATGAAGTTTCTCAAATATTAGGTGTAGGAGAAGTTGCTCATAAAACTCTAGATTTAGGCAAAAATAATACTGAAAAAATAGAAAGATTAAAGGAATTAAGAAGTGAATTAATTAAAGCGAGTAATGTAAGCCAAAGTGAAATAAATGAGGAAGTTATTGAAGAAGTAGAGGAAAGAGGAAGAAGTAGGTAGATACTTGAGAGAAATATAAAATTATGTTAAAATTATTATAAGGGAAGGGTGATAAATGTGGTTATATTTTTATATGTTGTCGGAGCTATTATAATTATATTATGCCTAGTTCTTATTTTCTTTGTTAGCAAAAATGAACATTTAACTATGGTAATTTATAAGACTAATATGTGTGAAAGTGATATAGATGATAAACTTAAAAATAGAGAAGATTTAACTATAAGATGTATAAATATAATAAATAGACAAATCAATTTAGATATAAAATTATTTGAAGAAGTAAAAAATATTAAAATAAATAAAGTAAGTAATTATGATAAAGATAAGTTATTAAGTACTGCTTATGAAGAAATCAAAAAAATATATGAAGATAATCCAAAACTTAATGAAGTAAAAAGTTTTGATGGTATAATTAAAGATTTAGAAAAATTAGAAGTTGAATTAATATCTTTAAGAACTTTTTATAATAAATATGCTAGTGAATTTAATAATATGAACGGAAAATTCCCATATAATATATTGTCTGCTATAAGAAAATTCAAACTTAAAAACTTATATTTAGGTAGAGAACTTAAGGATGATTTAAAAGAGTTAAATGTTGTTATTTAACTCTTTTTGTAAATTCCAATTTATTTGTTTTTGATTAGTCTTTTTTAGAAATTCATTTGCTTTTGAAAAAGGCTTACTTCCAAAGAAACCATTGTAAGCTGATAAAGGAGATGGATGAGCGCTTTCTATTATTAGGTGAATCTTATTAGTTATGTATTTTTTCTTACTTCTTGCAAAGTTTCCCCATAGAATAAATACTACTGGTGTAGTTTTTTGATTTAACAATTTTATTATGTGGTCTGTAAAAAGGTTCCATCCTAAATCTTTGTGAGAAGCTGGTTTGTCTTTTTCTACTGTTAAGACACTATTTAAAAGAAGCACACCTTCTTTTGCCCATTTTGTTAAATCTCCACTTTTTGACTCCTCATAACCTAAATCATCTTTAAGTTCTTTAAATATATTTACTAAAGATGGTGGTTTTTTTATTCCATCTTGAACTGAAAAAGATAAACCGTGGGCTTCACCTATGCCGTGATATGGATCTTGTCCTAGAATTACAACTAAAACATCCTTATAAGGTGTTAGTTTTAAAGCATTAAAAATATTTTTAAATTCTGGAAAACAAGTTTTAGTATCATATTCTTTTTTTACAACACTCATAAATTTTTTAAAACCATCACTGTTCCAAACTGGATTTAATAATGTATCCCAATCATTTCCTATCATATATAACTCCATTTCATATATGATTTTACCATACTTCTTTATATTATTCTATTTTCTTTTTTAAAAGTGATAAAATTATTGTATTTAAAATTATTAAAATTAGCATTATATTATCAGTAAGAATCCATAAATTATCTGTACATATAAATATTCCACTAATAATGAAAATTATTAATAATACTTTGATAATATTTATATATTTCTTTTCTTTTAACAAATATGAAAAATTGCTTATTCCTATATACATACCTGAAATAATTGTTGTTGTTGAAAGTAAGCAAATCATTAAAGCTAAAAAGAATAGACCTAGTTTTCCATAATGAAATTCAAATACTTTTATTAAAAGTTCATTATAATTAGTTGTTATAAAATTATTATAATACATAAAAATCAAAATTAATAAAGAAACTAAAGTAGAAATTATGAAAGTAATAAAATAAGTTCCTAAAGTTAATGTTTGGGCTGTTATTTTTGGATTTTCTTTGTTAATACCACTACTCATACTAGTTGTACCTATTAAAAGTTCATTTAAAAAAATACTTCTTTTTATTCCTATTAAACTTCCTATAAGAAATGTCTTTTTATTAAAAGCACTAGATATTATGTCTTTTATAATAAATGGTAAAATATTTATATTTTTAAATACAGAATAAATAGAAATAACTAAAAAGAATATACACATTATAGGCACTAATTTATTAAGTATTTTTGATATTTGATTAAGTTTGTTAGAAAGTAAAAGTATTAGAAGTATAAATATTATAAAACTTAAAATTAGAGGGTTAATTCTTAATATTTCTTTTATAGTATTAGTTTGTAACATTAGAAATAAACAAGAATAAGTTAAAACAAATAAAATTAACATTACTATACTTAAAATGTTTTTCTTTAAACCAAATTTTGTATAATAGTATATTCCACTTATATAACCATTTTCAAGTTTTTGTTTGTATAAACTTCCTATGTAACTTTCTAAATAAATAAGTGATGAAGTTAAAATTGTAAAAATATAAACCCAAAGTAATGTAGATGGTCCACCTATTAAAATTGCTGATGTTGTTCCTATAAATGTGCCTACTCCCATTTTTGTACCTAAAGATAAGTATAAACTATCAAAATTTAATTTTTGAAACATCTTTTTTAATTTTAAGTTATCAAAATTGATTTTTTCACTTATGTTTATTCCAAAAATACATAAATATATTATTAAAATTATCCATATAGTATTTAACATAGTTAATATTATGTTTAAAATTAAAAATTATTAAACCAATTTGTAAAATTTGGTGTCAAATATAACCTAATTTTGTCGAAATACTAGAAATTATTGTTATTAATTGATAAACTGAAACACGTGATTATTATGAAAATATTTGATTTTAGTAGTAATAAGTTTAAAAATTTGATTAAAATGTTAGTTGTTTCTAGTTTAGTTTTAGCTTATTTTATTTATTATGGAATTAACAATTTAAGTGATGTTGTTTTTCCTATAATATTTATAATATTAATTATTAGATATTTTAAAGATTAGAGGTTTTTATATGTATATAGATACTCATTGTCATATTACTTCATTAAATGTTAA
>CANRKW010000003.1 GCA_947631345.1 uncultured Bacilli bacterium
CCCCTGTAATTATTAGATGGTGACACCCAACTAGTTTACTAGTTCCAAAACAATTGTATCATCTATTAGATGACTTGCCAAACACTTTTTTTGCTATTTTTTTCACTTGAAATTTTCACTAATTTTTGATATTATGAATACAGAAGAGAAATCTTCATAAAATAAAAAAGGAACGTTCAACTTGTCGTGTTGGGCGTCACCAAAATTGGTTAGCACCTAACTCTAGATGTAATAAAACATTTAGTTAGGTGTATTTATTTTAATCTGCTCTTACAATGATGTATAACAAAATAAATATTATCGCTAGCAGTGCTAAGATTAAAAAATCCTTCTTACTCACCGACATCACCTCCCTATTTTTGTTTAAACCCCCTGTAATCAATGGAAGGTGACACCCAACTAGTTTACTAGTTCCAAAACAATTGTATCATCTATTAGATGACTTGTCAAACACTTTTTTGCTATTTTTTTACTTGAAATTTTTACTGATTTTTGATATTATGTATACAGAAGAGAAATCTTCATAAAATAAAAAAGGAACGTTCAACTCGCAATGTTGGGCGTCACCTATAACAAGTTCAGCACCTAACTCTAGATGTAATCAAAACATTTAGTTAGGTGCTTTGCCTTTATATGAGCCTATATATTATGTAAATTAGAGCAAAGATAATCAGTAGTAATACTATGATTAAAAAATCTTTCTTACTCATCATATCACCTCCCTCTTTTTGTAAAAACCCCCTGTAATCAATGAAAGGTGACACCCAACTAGTTTACTAGTTCCATAACAATTGTATCATCTATTAGATGACTTGTCAAACACTTTTTTGCTATTTTTCTACTTGAAATTTTCGCTAACTTTTGATATTATGTATACAGAAGAGAAATCTTCATAAAATAAAAAAGGAACGTTCAACTTGTCCTGTTGGGCGTCACCTATACAGTTAACGCACCTAACTCTAGATGTAATCAAAACATTTAGTTAGGTGTATTTATTTTATTGTGTATTCACAATGATGTATAGTAAAATAAATATAATCGCTAGCAGTGCTAAGATTAAAAAATCCTTCTTACTCACCGACATCACCACCTTCCTGCCAAAACCTCCTAGAATATTTGGTGGTGACACCCAACTAGTTTACTAGTTCCAAAACAATTGTATCATTTATCAGATGACTTGTCAAACACTTTTTTGCTATTTTTTTACTTGAAATTTTCACTGATTTTTGATATTATGTATACAGAAGAGAAATCTTCAAAATAATAGGGAACGTTCAACTTATCGTGTTGGCGTCACCTAAAATAGATGTGCGCTAGATGTAATCAAAACATTTAGTTAGGTGCTTTATTCTTTATATCTGTTTTACAATGATGTATAGTAATACAAAAATTACTAGAAATAAGAAGACTATTAGCAAATCTTTTTATTTTGTTCTTTATTTTAATTCATTTATAGTTTATAATTAAAATATAATTATTAAAGAAAAGAGGATAAAAAAATGATAAAGATTTTAAAATATATTTTATTAGGCATTATACAAGGTTTTACAGAACCATTACCTATTTCTTCAAGTGGACACGTTTTTATATTAAAGCAAATTTTTAATTTAGGTGGTACTGATTTAAACTTTGAAATAATAGTTAATTTTGGAAGTCTACTTGCTATTTTACTTATTTATAAAGATGATTTAATTAAATTAATTAAAAACTTCTTTTTATTCTTTAAGAAAAAAACTGATGAAACTAAAAATGATTTTAAATACTGCTTATTAATAGTTCTTGGTAGTATACCAGTAGGAATAATTGGTCTTTTATTTAAAGATGTAATTGAAGAAAAACTAAATAATATTAAAATTATAGGTATAGCCTTTTTAGTTACTTCACTATTCTTATTTTTAGTTAAAAATATAAAAGGAAAAAAGAAAGATAAAGACCTTTCTATAATTGATTCCATTGTAATTGGAATTACTCAAGTTGTTGCTTTAATCCCTGGAATAAGTAGAAGTGGCTCAACATTGATAGGTGGCTTATTTAGAGATTTAGATAGAGAAACTGCTTTAAAATATTCTTTTATGTTATATATTCCAGTTAGTTTAGGAACTGCAATTTTAGGTATTAAAGACTTACTTGAAATGAGTAACATACACGATTTAATTCTTCCATATGGACTAGGATTTATTGCTTCTTTCATAGTTTCTTACTTTACTTTAAGATGGTTTATGAAAGTTGTTAAAAAAGGCAATTTAATTTACTTTAGTATTTATACATTAATAATTGGAATTTTAGTTTTATTATTTTTATAACCCTTAATGGGTTTTTTTATATTATTACTTTAAAACTTCTACTAAATATTTCCCCTATTTTTTCTAAATCAGTTATTATATTATAAAATTGTATATTAAAAGCATATTTATTTTCGTGTCTAAATGTTTTCCAACTAGATCTTAATTCATAATTATTATTTATAGCTTCAATTATATTTTTATAATTACTTACACTCATAAAACTATTATTAATTTCACATACTCTAAAAATAGCTTCTTGTAATTTATTATAATTTACCCTGCAATCATAATATCTAATATTAAGTAAAAAATCTATATAATAAAAGTCCTTAAGTGTAAAACATCCATTCATAATCTTTTCAAATTCTAAAGCTATAAATGTTTCTGGAAAATACGATATTAAAAACATATCTCTATTAAATATATTACTTTTAAAATTATATTTATGATTTTTTATATATTTCTTTTCTTCTTTTATTTCAAAATCTAATAATCCAAAATATTCTTCTTTATAATATACTTCGATATTTACTATATAATTATCTAAATAATTTATACTTTTAAATTTATAAGTAAATTCATCATTACACTTTATACTACAAACTTCTTTTATTATATTTATGTATTCTTCTTTATTTATTTTATTTCCTTTATAGTATATTATTTTATCATCTATGTTTCCTATATATTTCATTATCATACAGAATATTTCCATACCTAAAACAAAATTATATTTGTAATTTGATATAAATAATCTATATATAAAACCTTCTATCATAATGTAATATTTTAAAAATTCATCTTCTTTTGTTTTTTCTATTATTTCTTCTTTTATCATTTTCCCTCCTGTATATCAACTAAATTCGCTATGTAAACTGTTTGTTTATCATCTGTATATTTTTTACAAGTTATTAATACTAATACTGTTTTTTCATTATCTCTATGAATAGTTATTTGTCCAGTTTTTTCTACATCATATATATTAACTAAATTATAAATGTAAGTTTTATAGTTATAATATATGTATATATAATCTCCTATTTCTAATAAGTATAAATCATTAAAATAAGCAACTTCTGATGAACCACTGTGCCCAATTAAAATTAAGTTTCCTTTTTCTACATCAGGCATATCTGATTCTTTTAATATTTCTATATTTAAGTTAACATTATTTTTAGAATTATTTATTTCATATAAACCTTTATGTAAACCTATTTTAGGTATATCTAAAGTCATAAAGTAATCTTCTGTTACTACTATTTCTTTTATTTCTTCTTCATTTTCTTCTTCTTTTACTACTTCTTTTGTTTCTTCTTTTTCTTCTTTAGGAACCTCTACTTCTTCGAATTTCAACATATTTGTAAATATAAATATAACTATTAATAAAACAACTACTAATATAATAACTTTATATATAATATTTTTTCTTTTCATAAAATTCTCCTAAAAAAACATTATATTTATTTACAAAATAACTAACTTTATTTTTATCTAAATGAGTATCAGGTACATTAACTATTAATTCGTCTTTCATTTTACATTTAACTATTTCATTATTTTCTTTTATTTCAAAATATAACTTTTCGTTATTAACTAAATATCCTTCTGGAGCTTCACTTTCTATAATATAGTATTTTCCAATAGGTAACGACTCAATAACAATTTTTCCTTCACTATCAGTTCTACCACTAAAAATCAGTTCATCATCTATATTATATACACTAATTAAGGTATTTGGTAAAGCCTTACTTTCTATAAAATCAGTTTTAGTAAATTCCAAACTTCCTTTAGGTAAATAATTATCTAAAGTTATTTCATATTGTATTTCATTTTCATTTAAAGTAAATGGATATATTTTATCATCTAAAACGTGATTATTTACAGTTTCAATTTCTTTTAAATAATAGTCTCCATAATACATTGATGACATAGATGCGTTTCCATCTTTATCTGTAACTAAAGTATAAACTAGACTATCTTTAGAATATATCACATTACCTAAAAAATCCACTATATCATTATTTGCATATACACCAATTTTAACATTTTCTAGATTAATTTTATTATATACATATCCTTTATCAGTTAATTTACTTTCTTCTCCTTTTTTCTTTACTTTTAATGAACCACTTTCAGTATTTAAAGTTATCTTAAAAGTTAAATCATCAGTTCTTAATAAAGCAACTTTTTGACTTTCACTATCACTTCCTATATAAAGTTTAGTAGTTTTATTATCATATTTATTTTTTATAAAAGTTATTTCACTGGTTCCAGTTTTATTAGGAATTATATATAATATGTTCCCATCTTTTCTAATGACATTACCTCCATCATCTAAAACACTATAATTATCTAGTACATTATTTGTATCTTCTAACTTTATTTCTTTATACAAGTACCCATTTATTTCACTATCACTAAAAGAAGGCTTAATATAATGACTTTCTACAAGAGTCATTATTACTCCTTTTTCATAATCTATATTAATATAATCTCCAAATCCACTAGCTTCAGTCCAAAATTCATATATTTGTCCATTTATTGTAGCCCATATTAAAGCTTGAGTAGCCATTCGGTATCTTACAGTGTCGTGACCAGGATATTCATAACCATAGTAACTTATTAATGCTATTTGTTTCATTATTTCTTCACCATAAAAACTACTTCCATCATCTACTAAATTGTATGTTTCACTTGTAACTAAAGCCCCAGGTTCTACACAATATACAACCTCGCCATCCATATCATAAAGTCCAAAAGGTCCAGAATTATAAGGTATATTGTTTCCTCTTCTTGTAAACCATAAATTTTCAGGATACACTACTGTAAGTTTACTAGCATCTAATTTTAAATTAAAACTAAATAACATAACAACAAATAAAATAACAACCCCTAATAAATTAAAATCTTTCTTCATCTTAATGACCTCCTTTAGAAGTTTTATTCCTTCTAATTTCTTTATAAGACAAAAAAAAGAAAAACGCTTTTATTTTGTTTAAAAACATTTTCCTTTACACTTTCTTTACTCTAAATAATCTATAACTTCTATATTAGATTCAGGATTACTTTGTTCACTTTCGCTTTCATACATAGATGTTACTTCTTCTTTAGTCTCTTTTACTTCTTCTTGTTTTTTACTAGATAAACCAGCTTCACCTTTATTCCATAAATTAGTAACTTCATCTTTAATTACATCAACATTTACATATAAGTATTGTTGTTCATTTAATAAATGTTCAATTCTATTAGAAAATACTAAATAATTTACTTTATCACTAAATTTACTCATATTATCCATAATTTTATTATTAAGTTTATCGTGAATAATCTCTAAACTTTTTTGTTCTTTAGCTATTTCACTATTTATATTAGAATAGTTTATCTCTAAATTTTTAACTTCATCTTTAAAACTTTGAATATCACTATTATATTTATTTTCTAAATATTTATCATCTACTATTTCATTTCTTAATTCATTTACTTGTTTTTTGTATTCTTCTTCATCAACTACTAAATTTACTTCATTATATAGTATATTAACTAGACTATTTAATTTATCTTCTTTTAGATTTATCTCTCTATTTATTCCATCATATAGTTTTTTAGATTCGTCTATTAAAGTCTTTAGTTCTTCTTTTCTTCTATCTATACCTTCTAATGTACTTTTAAATGTATCTAATCTACTATTATGATATCTTTCTTTTTCAAATAAACTTTGTCTTATTTCTTCACTACTATAATTATTGCTTTCTAAATTAGTAGAGGCAGCTCTTTTCATACCACCATATTTGTCCATAAGTTCAAATATATTTGTATCTTTTACTTCTCCACTAGTTTTTTCATATTCACTTCTTGCTTGACGTAGTAGAGATTCAAATAAGGCACTTACTGATTCTAAAGATTTGTTTTCTTTAAATGCATCAAGTAATTTATTACCTAATATAACTGGGTTTTTATATTTAACTTCTAAACTTGCTTCTACTTCTTTTAGTTCACTTTCTAATATATTAAGTTGTTCCATATCTTTAGTTTTAGAACTATTATCATAATATGCTTTATTTTGAAGTTTTAAATTAGCAAGTTCTAATAATTCAGTAACTCTTGATATTTCATTAACAAGAAGAGCTTTTTCACCCATTGTTTTGCGCTTAATACTACTTTTAATATTCTTATCATTTAATTTATTATCTAATTCAGATAATGTATTATTTAGGCTTTTTAGAGTTTCTTCTAAATAAGTCTTTTCATCTTCATCTTTTAGTTTTTCTTCTTTATCTACATAGTTATCTACATCTAATCTATTTTTTAAAGAAGTGATTTCACTTTCTAGATATTTCTTTCTTTCTTCTAAAAAATCAATATCTTCTTCTACTTTCAAATCTGTTAATTTATATCCTGCTTTTTTTACTAATATTCCTATTAAATCTTCTAATGCTCTATAATTCATTTTTATCACCAATCCAATTCTATTTTATTTTTTTCTTCTTTATTTACTACACTATTTTTAACATTTTCGATTTCTAGTTTTAAGTCTTCTAGTATATTAGATTCATCTATATCTTTTATTTCAGGAAGTATTTCTTCCTCTTTTATAGGTTCTTCTTTTATTACTATTTCTTCTTTAGGTGGAGAATCATTTATTTTAGACCACTCTTTAATTAGTTCCTCTTTTACTTTAAATGCATCTACATATATAACATCTTTTTTATTATTAAGTGCTTCTATTTCTAGTCTTAATATTTCACTATTATTTATATCAATCATCCTAAGAGTACTATTTTCATAGTTGTCTTCTTCTAGTTTATTTTTTATAGTATTAAGTTTATTATTACATCTACCTCGATCTATTTCATAACTAGATTTTCTTTCTTTTATTGATTCTTGATTCTTTTTTACATCTTCTAGCATATTAGTTGTTTTAAGAAGTAAATCATTTGCCGTTTCTAGTTTTTTGTTAGTTTCTTCTTTAGCTGTTTGAAGTCTTTGCCATACATCAAATTTAACACTATTGGTAACTGAAGAAGAAACAGCATTGTCAATTTTGTCTACATCTTTTTTTAATACTTTAATGTATTCTTTTATTTTGCTTTCTATGTTTACTTCTTTAAGTTCTACTTCTCTTAAACTTACTAATTCTTTATCTAGAGATTCTAATTCTTTATCTAAACTTGTTATTTTATTTTCAAGATATGCTTTATATTTAGAGTCCATTTCTTTTTCTTCTTCGTTTTTATAATTTATACTACTCATTTTGCTAAGAAGTTCTTGATATTCTGTATTTAATCTTTTAGTAGTATCATAAACACTTTTAACAGTTAGGTTTTCTGTTCCTTTATTAGCTAAATTTGTAAGTAAATCTATTCTTGCTTTTACACTATTATAGTCTTTACCTTCTTTGTATGCTTTAAGTAAACTTTTACCCACTATTTCTGCATTATTTTCCCAACTTGCTTGTCTAACTTTCAGTTCTTCTAAAAGAGTATTTATTGTCTTTTTATCTTTTGTAACTCTACCTCTTTCTTTTATTAAAGAAGAAATACTGTTTTTAGTTTTTTCAAGTTCAACTTCACTATAGTCTTTATGAACATCGAAACCTGCTTTTTTAACTAAAAGTTCTACAAGACTTTCTACAGCCTCATAATTTGTATTCATCTTTCCAACCACCTTATTCTGTACTTATATCATAACACAAGGGCGCATCTTTATCAAGCAAATTTGGTAAAGTTTATTTGACAAAATGTAAAGCATTGTAGTAAAATAGAGAAGTTTTTTTAAGGTGATGTGTATGTATTTACAAGATATTAAAGAATATGATAAAAATTACTTAATTACTTCATTTTATTTAGATAGTGTTGTTTATAGAATATATTGTTCTAAATCATATTTTAAGCAAAATGGAAAAGATCAATATTTTATGAAAATAATGAAGATAAATGTAAATGAAGATATGGAATGTGTTGGTTATATTTATTTTTATGTGAACTTTTTAAGTAAAGAAAGCAGTTTTATAGGAGAATATATTAATCCAGATTTTAGAAATAAACACTTTGCTTCTTTATTATTATCTTTATATATTAAGATGTCTTTAGATAGTGATATAACTAATTTAGATACAAATAAAAAACAAAGAAAGCCATTTTTACTTTATATGTTAAAAAGATATTTATATGAAATAGAAGATGTATCTAAATATAGAAGTAATAATACTATATTTATTTGTAAGAAAGATGATGATGACACTAAGTATTTATATTTTATGGATGATGTTAGACAAAAATCATTTTTAAGTAGTAGCATATTTTCGAGTGACAATTATGAAATTTTAAGTATTTTATCTCACGACACTAGAGTTTTAAATCAAGTGCTTTTAAGTTATCCTTATTATTTAACTGATAATGATTATGCTTATGTAAAAAGTAGATTAACAATAGATAAGTTTAAAAAATAGATATATGTTGCCGAAAGGTTGCCGAATAAAAAATTTAAATTAAATAGACAAGTAAAAAGCATAACTTTAATTTGTTATGCCTTTATTTTTCATCTTTTTTACCAAAACCTTCAACTGCTTTTAATACTTCAATTGGAAGTGCAAAAATTACAGTATTAGATTGGTCACTACTTAAATCATTTATAGTTTCAAGTGTTCTTAAATGAAGTGCGCCAGGTGCCAAACTTAAATTTTCAGCTGCCCTTTTTAAATTTTCACTTGCTTCTACTTCTCCACGTGCTTTAGTTATTACAGCCTCTTTTTCTCTTTCTGCTTCTGCTACACGCGCGATTACTCTTTTCATTTCTTCTGGTAAACTTATATCTTTAAGTTCAACATTTTCTACCTTTATTCCCCACGGATCAGTTGCTTCATCAACTACTTGACATATAGTTGTACTTATTTTGTCTCTTTCACTTAAAAGCTCATCTAAACTTACAGACCCAACTGTATTTCTCATAGTCGTTTGGGCTAATTGACTTACTGCATAGTTAAAGTTTTCAACAGCCAATATTGCTTTTGAAGCATCAAATATTTTATAATACAAAACAGCATTTATACGTATAGAAACATTATCTTTTGTAATTGCTTCTTGTTCTGGAACATCAACTGCTTTAGTACGAATATCAACTTTTTTATATGATTCGAATATAGGAAAAACTAAATTCCAACCAGGATTCATTGTTTTATAGTATTTTCCACATCTAAATTTTATTCCTCTTTCATATTCGTCAATTTGTTTAACAGAATTAACTAAAATAACTATTATAAGAATTAATATAACTATCACTTCTCTTCACCTCCTTCAATTTTATCTATATTTACATTACTAATAGAATCAAACCTTTCTGTTATTTTATTTGTAGTAATGTGAATATCTCTTACATCTCTACTTACAGTTTCTATATGAGTACTTAATTTATCCCATCTTTCTTTATATCTTAAAAATTCATCCCCTAATTTTTTCAACTCTTCGTGAATAACCCCAGCATATTTATCTCTTTCTATTCCCATAAGTATTGCTTGTATTACAGTAAGAAGCGCCATTAAAGTTGTAGGACTTGCAATATAAACGTGTTTAGTATATGCATAGTTAATTAAAGGTGTATGATAAGCATTTATTTCAGCAAAAATCGCTTCTGCTGGTAAAAACATAATAGCCTCACTACTTGTTTCTCCATTTATAATATATTTAAGTGAAATTGTATCTATGTGTTTTTTTACATCATCTATAAATAGTCTTTCTCTTCTTTTTTTCTCTACTGGCCCTATTCCACTTTCTAACATATATCTATAATTTTCTAAAGGAAACTTACTATCTATACAAATACTACCTAAAGGAAGAGGTGCAAAAACTATTGAATCTGCAATATAACCATTACTTAATTTATATTGAATTTTGTATAACTTTTCATTATCTCCAAATACATTATATAATATTTGATTAAGATTAACTTCTCCAAATATACCTCTTGTTTTTTTATCAGTTAAAACGTTTTGTAAATTAACTATATCAGTAGATAAACTATCTATCTTCTTTTGAGCTTCATCAATTCTAGAAAGACGCTCCAAAACACTATTAAATGTCTTATTAGTTTTTTCAAAATTAACATCTATTCTTTCATTAACTCTATCATTTATTTCTTTTAATTTATCTTCTATTTTATCATTTAAAAGCACAAAATCATTAGTAAGTACTCTTGAAAAATCTAATTTAAAATCTCCTATTTCTTTTACTATATCAGTTTCTATTTTACTTAATTTAAGACTTACATCATTTTCATTAACTTTCTTTATTTTAGATATAACAAATATAAGTAGTCCAATAATTATAATTAATAATATAACAACTATACTTTCCATAACTTCTCCTAATAAAATAATAATACCACAGTTAAATACTGTGGTCAATAATTTGTTTGTGTTTTTTTAATTTATTTTAAATTTTTTAGAAATTACAACACTTATTATATAAGCTATAATTAACATAATACCCACTTTTACAAGTATTATTGGATTTTTTAAACTGTCGAGTAAACTTGAACCAATATAACCCCAAAAGTAAACTAAAACAATTTTTCCAATTATCAAAGCATATAGAAATTTTTTAGTTTCCATCCTTGCTATTCCACAAGCAATATTGACTAAAAATGCAGGTGTAAAAGGTATAGCAATTAATAAAGTTAAGTTTTTAAAACTAATGTTATTTACTAAATTTAATATTTTATTTAAGTTTTCATTATCTTTAAATTTGTTATAAAGTCTTAAAGAAACACCATTTTTAAATATAAAATAACTCATTAAACATCCTAATATAGTAAATACCCAAGATATAAGAAATCCAAAAAAATAGCCAAAAGTAACAAAATTTAAAGTTATAAAAACAGAAAGTGGAAGTATAGGAATAATTGATTCAAATAATATAAAAACACATCCTAAAATAGCTCCAAAATTACCTAATATACCTAATAAATTTGTTATTAATTCATCTATTACTATAAATACTTTCATAACTTCTCCCAAAATCAATTATAAACTATTTTTTTTAATTTACAAGTAAAACTACATTATAATCTAAATATGATAAAACAGAAACAATTCTTTTACTTAATTTACCACTAGGACAATATATATAGTATTTTTCATATTTATTTAAGTATTTTCTATAATTATTAATTAAATCATCATATGGAATATTAATACTTCCTTTTAAATGATTTACTTTAAAACTATAACTATCTTGTACATCTATAATCTTTACACCTTTTTTGTTTTTTATACTATTATAATTTGTATTATTCATTAGTACTCACCCATTATAATTTATGAAAAAAGAAAAAAACTGTACTAGACAGTTTCTATTTTAATTATATCTATTACTTCACTTTCAGTTTTATAATAAATATTTATTTTATCGTTTATTTTAATAAATGGAATTAAATCTCTATTTACTTTTATAGACACTTTATATTTTGAATTATTAATGTCTTCTATATAGTAATATGTTGTTCCATCTATTACAGCACTTGTAATGTTTTTAACTATTATTTCTTTATTTAGAGTATCTTCATTTATATAAGTTTCACTTCCATCTAGATAATTTTGACTAGCAGTTTCTATTCCTAGGGAAGCATCAGTTACAACAACTTTTTGATAGTCACTTACATCTACAAAAGCATACATTTTAACAAGTCCTGCATTATCTTTTAAGCTCATTAAATAAGTTGGTTTGTTATTTAGGTTAATTAAAAGTGGAAATGTACTTATATATTTCATTTGTTGAACTTGACCTTCAGCAGAGGCCATAGCGCTGTATTCTTCTGCTCCTGGAACTTGATAAAAGTTAGTTTCTTTTGTTCTCATATTTGTTAAGATAAATCCTACATTTGCTTCATCACTACTTACTGAAGTTATACCAGTATATAAGTATACATCATCGTCCATTACTAAGTAATTGTATCCATCTGTTGTCATTACTACATTACTTTGACTAAACACTGAATTTAAAAATCCATTTTGATAACTTCCCCAGTCGTCAACTTGTTCTATAATTAAGTCAGCGTCGTACACGTGATCTACCCAAGAAGGAACATCACTTACATCATATTTTTTACTTTCTCCAGTAATAGGATCTAATATGACTACACCTTTTACTTCTCTTTTTAAACCAATAGCAGTGAATTTTAAATATGGAATTATAAAGTATGGATTACCTTCATTATCAATTTCAAAATTTTCACTACCAAAAATTAAAGTTGGATACTTAAATCTTAAATGTCTATATAAGTCTTTTCCAAAATAAGCACTAGGCATATATTTCATACCTTTATCTAATTTGACTAAATTACTTTCTCCATTTACAGAATTAACAGTAATATAGCCAATTACACCTTTATCTTTGTTTTTAAAGAACTTAAATAATCCATTGTATTCTAGTGGTGTAACTCTTAAAATTGTATCATTATAATTTATTTGAGTGTACGTATTGGATACATAATATTGACTTACCATTTCAGGCATTTGACCCATTACTCTGTCGCCCAGTTTACTACTTGAATCTTTATCTAAAAGAGGTAGTTTATTAAAGTCAACTTCACTTATATCATTAACAAAATCTCCATTTGTATTTATATCTATTCTTTTACTATATGAATCTGCTTGAAATATTGGCGAAAATATAAAATTGATTACAAGTTCTAGACAAATTATTCCTACTATTATAAATACAATGACTTTATTTTTTAGTATGACATTTACATTAACTTTACGAGGACTAATTATTAAATTAAGTGAAGAAACAAACAAGTAAAATAATAATGTTAAAATGACAAAACTATAAAATTCGCTACTTTGTAAATTAATAGGTGGAATTAAAAAGTAATAGTAAACTAACATAAATATAAGAGTTAATATAATATTAATAATATTTTTCTTCATAAAAAACACTTTCCTTTCATAACAATAATATCACAAATTATAGTTTTAAACCACTTATTTCTTCTTTAGTTAAATTATTTATGTAATTATTTAATACTTCATACATTTTTCTAAAGTTTTCTTCGCCTTTTATAAGTTCTATAAAGTTATCGTGTAAAAAACCGAATGAAGCCCTATAATGATTTTCTCCAAAATCCCATATTTGATAATCAAATTTAAATTTTTCAAAACCATCAGGAATATCTATATACTTTCTTGCTGTATTTAAAAAACTATTTGTAGCATCTATAAATGAACCACCGTATTCTAATACCCAATTTTCTATTGCTACCCCTCCTAAAAAGCCATTAATTTTTCCATAGACTTTTCCTTCTTTTAAGACTTTTTTAGCTAGTATTATATTTGCTTTTACATATTCACTTCTTGTGTATCCATTTATTCTTTCTTCATTTTCTTTTTGTTTTTCTATTGTATCAAACCTATCTTGTAAACACATTTCAGTTGAATAACCTACTTTATCTGTCTTTTGTACAAAACTTATATCTATTGGAATTTCTATACCATTTATATGTGCATTCCCGTGTTTTATATTAGGATACTCTGTACTACCTACTATATTAAATTCTTTTATAAATGCATTTCTAAAATTTTCAAGTCTTTCACTATCATTTAATAATTCTCTATCTATTCTTACAATAAAGTCAAAGTCATATGCACTTTCTGGAATATTTGTGTATCTAGCCGTACTACCTGTATTTAATACTTCTACTACATTTTTAGTTAAATTTCCAGTTATTTCAGTTTCCATTTTCATATTTAAACTACTTAATACTTTATTCATATTAGTATAAATTAATGATTTTATATTATCTATATTTCTTTTATTTTCTTCTAATTCTTTCAATATTTCATAAACATCATTTGAATATAAATTATTAGAAAAATTATATGAATCTATTTCATAATATGATAAACCTGACATTTTATTTCTTAATTCTTTATATTCTTCTGGTGTAAACAAGAACTTTCCTGCAAAATCTACAACTGGTATATAATATCCATTTCTTGCTATTTCGAATTTAAGTCTTGGTAAATCTTTTTCATCATAAGGATTTTTAGTTCTATCTTTTTTATATATAATATAATCTATGTCTGTAAATGCAAAACCTGTTCTAATTCCAAAATGAGTTTGATAACCAGTTCTAAATGCTTCTAGTTTTGTTGGATCATAAGGTGTATTTGTTAGTTTTCCATTTGAATCTCTAGTTATATATACTTCTTTGTTATCTTTTCTTATTACAACATATATATTTCCAAATCCAAATCCTGTTGGTGTACCTTCAATTGCAGAATAAATACTATCAGAATCACTTTCTGCATATGTAAAGTCAACATCAAGTGGTGTAGTATCAGATATGCTTGTATTTGTATAAACACTTAAATGTTCTTTTGAAAAATTACCATTATTTAATGAACTTTCACAAACATCCACATCTCCAATACCTCTAAATAAATCTCCTTTTTCAATTTTTATAGGTGAATCTTTATGTTCTTCATAAAATTCTTCATTTCTTTTATTTGCTTCTGTAATTGTTTTAGTTATATCTTCCATTATACTATCAAATGATTTATAACCTGCCCAAAAACCAAAACTTCTAACAATTCTATCTTTTAAATCATATCTACTAGTTGATTTAAATACTTCATTAAAAAACTTAATTTGTTCTTCTAATGTAGAAGGAATAACTACTTCACTATTTTTTCCTTTTATAGTATTTTCATATATTGCTTTTAAATGTGCTATAAAAGTTTCTAGTATTTTTTTATCTTCTAAAGATAAATCTTCTAAATTAAAATTATTTTTAGACAAAACCAAGAACAAATCATTTCCACGTGATATATTTTTTAAGTATGTTTTTAAATCTCTACTACCACTTTTTACAGTAGTTCTAAGTAAATCATTATAAATTATAAAGAATCTTTTTTCAGCATCACTTAATTTTAAACCAGTTCTAGTCATAAAATCTTTAATCGTTTCATTACTTAACATTGGAGATACCCGATCCTCACGAGAAAAATTTAATTCTCCTCCATCTCTAGTTTTATCTAAATTAGGATATAAAATCTGAAATATTTTAAACATCTTTGCATATAAAGGTAAATTATTACTTACAAACACTATTTCTATTTGACCAAGTGTTTTATAAGGTTCACTTGAAGCTAATACATAATCTATTATATCATTAGAAAAAGATGTCATTTCTAATGAATTAGTAGTAGAAACTCTAATAATAATTTCACTTAATTTATTTAAGTCCTCATCTGAAATATTTATTCCTTTATTTAATATATAATTTCTAAAACTTTTTTCTGCTTGTTTATTATTTATTTTATTATATCTATAAATAATTTTTAGACATTTTAAATTAAATAACTTAATATCCATTTCATCATTATATAAATTAGTCATCCAATGTAGATCTTCTGAAAATCCATAAACAAGAATGGTATTTTTAAATATATCTATTAAATTTGGATTTTTATTAAAGTCTTCTAAAGTTAATTCTTTATTATAAAATTTATTTTTAATTTCAACTGGCACATCTTCACTTAAAAATAATGCTTTATGTTTTTCTTTAAAACTACTTGGCAAGTTTTCATTATATTTCATTTTTCTAAAAGTGATTTCATAATAAGCTATTTTTTCTATTTGATTTAAACATTCCTCTTTTGAATTAATTAATTTTGTATAAAAAGCGTTTTGAGGTTCTTGAATATATTTCTCATAATATTGTCCATATAAAACCACCATATCAAAAGCTTCTTCTTTATCAAAAAGTTTTTTTACAATATTTACAAAATTAATATCAATATCCATATATTGTCTATTTGTTATTTTTAATACCATTTTTTTATATAATAGTTCAAGATCAATATTAATTAAAAACTTTCTATAAGTTCTATTTGATAAAATAAATTCAGATGTTATTGTTCCTTCATAAAATGCTTCTTTTAACTCTTCTGGTGCATCATCACTTAAAAACATTGAAGGATATGCTTCTTTTAAATTATGTGGTATAACTTTAGGCCCTTTTTTACCATTTTTAATTATTTCTTCTATAAATATTGCTTTTATATTTTCTATTATTTCTTTAATAGAAGCAGTTTCTGAAATTTCTATATGATAAAAATAATTGGATTTAGATAAAAAATCAAATATTTCACTATATTCTGATAGTATATTAATTAAATAAGTAAAATCCGTTTTTTGTATTATATTAAATACATTTAAACCAAAATATTTTTCTAAAGTTTTTGAATATAACTTATTAATATAAGTTCTTATATTTTTACCATCTAAATATTGTATATATTCAGGATGTTCTTTTAAAAGTTCTGGTGTAATTTCTTTAGTATAAAATAAATCTTGTAATTCTTTTGGAGCATCTTCTTTAATAAATAAGTCAGGATTTTTTTCTCTAAATTCACCAGTTATATCTCTATAGTCACAATTTTTATACTTTTCATTAGTAGGTCCATACATTAACATTTTTCTCATTACTTCATAAAACTCTTCTTTTGTATAAGGTTTCATACCAATATATTGACCATTTTCGTCATAATCTTTCCTTACTTTAAATGTTGCTGCGTCAAAACTCAAAAACATATCATACATATTCATTAACATTTGATAGTTTTTTTTAGTAAAGAAGTGTCCACATTCATTATCAAAATCAATTACATTTTTAAGTCCATAAGTATTAATAAATGCTAATACATTACGATTCTTAAAAATTTGAAATGGTATTGAAGAGTCAAATATATAGTCTTTTGGTAATGTCTTTAATTCTTGAATAATCCCAATTGTGTGTTGATAATCATATTGTTCTAAGTAATCTTCTAATGATGAATACTCAAATAATTTTTTATATTCACTATCATCTAATGAGATATTATGCATAATATCTCTCATTAATATTATTTCTACTTCTTGTCTTATATATTCTTGCATTTCAGTTTCACTATTATATATATTAATATTATTTATAAATTGATACACTTCTATATCATTAAAAGAAGCTTTACAAAATGGTATAGCTAAAAAATCATATTTATCCATAAATTCTTTTAACTTTGTAAAAGTTATATTAAATTTATTTTTTAAACAATAACTTAAATCTTTATCTTTAAATAAATCCCAATTTTTAATTAGATCTCTAAGTGATATTTCTCCATTATTAAAATTTTGTTTTATAGATTTTAACAAACCATTATCATTATCTAATATTTCAATTAATCTATCTTTATATATTTCTTTCATTTTTGAAGTATAATCACTAGGTCTAATTTGATCTTTTAATAATTCATATAATTCTCTATTTAAGTCTTGAGTAGAAGCATCTAAACCAATTAATATTTCTTTTAAATTTATTCCATTAGAATATTCTCTATCTAATAATTCAAAATCCAAAGTTTTTGCTTTTTCAATTCCAAATTTTTCTACTATACGCCTGTCTTCCTCTTTTAAACAACTTAAAGGAATTTTATCGTCTAATTCATATTTAAAAAATTCAGAAATAGAAAGTGTACAGTCATAAACTTTATCTTCTATCATTTTAGGAACATTTAATTTTTTTCCAAATATTTGCCATTTTCTATATTTATACCACACTAGGATCACCTATCTTATAATATATATTCTATCATAAGTTATACTAAAAGTTAAGATAAAAAAAAGAGCATTAAAGCTCTTTAGAAATTACTTTTACGTTTTATTAAAACATATGCTGTTATAGAAACTATTATTATCATAAAACCTACTTTAAAATAACTATTAAGACCAGTATCTGGATTTTCTACAGGTGTTTCAGGCTCATTATAATTTACACTTCTATTTGTTAGATAAGTATTAGTAACTGTAACTTTATAATTATTTCCTTCACTTGTTTGTGAAAAACTTGAAACAAAACCACTTATAACACTTACTTCTTCTACATTTACTTCTCCTTCTATATCAGTTGTAACTGTCATTTTATAGTCATTTTCTTTACTTAATATATATGTTTTTCCATTTATTTTTACAGTTATTTCATTAGGTAATGTAGGATTATCACTTTCTACTTTTACCCTTTTTCCATCAGGATATTCTATATATATTTCATCACTATTTTTGTATTTATTTTTAGTAATACCATGTCCTTCATTATCCAATAAAACAGTTTCAAATACTTTACCATTTTTATCTACTACTTTTACTTCTTTATTTAATATTCCACTAAAACTATTATAGCTTATTGTTATGTAATTATCTAAATAATCCCATACTTTTTCAATTGTTAGTGTTTTACTTTCTACTATTTCTTCTACACTTCCACTAACTTTATAACTTCCACCTTTATTCTCTAAAAATACTGTAATGTTTCCATCATTTTCATTTGTTCTATAAGTGAAATTCCAATTACCATCACCACTTTCAGTAATAGTGATTTTACTAATATCTTTTATTTTATTTTGTATAGTTTTTATATAATTTTCACTTTTAGTTAAAGTTACATCTTCATTATATTCATTATTATCAGTTAAATGAAATGTCAAACTTTCAGGAATTTGTGGTATTTCTTTTTCTATTTTAAATGATGCTTTATATGAACTATCTGGATAAATAAATGAATAATCTGTATAAGTACTTGCATATTTACTAGGTATAGTTATTGTGTCATTTTCAAATTTTACTGTAAAACTTACACTAGTACTACCATTACTTGCATTTATTACTACTGATTTTCCATTAAACGAACCAGGTACGAATTGATATGATCCACTAAAAGTATTAGGACTTATTTTAACATCTTCATTAAAATTAGTTGTTGTATCAAATTGTTTATTGAAAACTATAAATTTATCATTTTCTTTACTATTAGTTATAACTACGTTTTTTGTTGTTGATTCTGTAATTGTTCCAGTTGCTTTTAATGAATTTTTATTTCCGTTTCCATTATCAAATATTGTTATATAACCATTTTGATTTGCTTCTGTTTCTTCTACTGTATATGTTATTTCTGCTGGTAAATTATTTATATTTTTTGTTTCATCATTTTTTATTGTAAATATAGCCACACCTTTTGTAAAGTTTACATCTCCATATTGACCACTTATAGATGTATCACTTAATGTTACTGTTATGTTAAATGTTTTATTTATGTCAGCTCCACTTCCAGAAACTACCTTTTTTATAGTTAAATTTCCTCTAGGCATTACATAATTATTTACGAATGTTACTTCTGTATTTCCTTCTTTTATTGTTCCATTTTCATTTGTTTTAGTAGTTTCGTAATGATTTTGATTTTCTTCTACTTCTATAACACTATAAGTTGTTCCAACAGGTAAATTTCTTGCTGTCATACTTTGGTTATTTTTTAGACTAAATGTTGATACACCTTCACTAAATGTCATATTACCATAAGAACCATTTAATTTATTATTTAATGTTACCTTAAAAGTAAATGATTTATCTAAATTTGCTCCTTCTCCAGTTACAGTTTTTCTAACAGTTAATTCACCTACTGGATTTACTTTTTTATTTAGTTTTATTATAGGACTACACGGAGCTTTTTCTAATTCTTCTAAAGTTGGATATGTTCCTAAATTTCTACCCATTTGATTTACTATTATTTGTCTATTAGTATTTATGTTTTTATTTAATATTGAATCACTTACATTTGATTTTAATTTTAAAATATAAGAAAGAGTTACTTGTTGTTTTTTAGGTGAAGTATATATATACCACATAATGTCTTTTTCATTAGTACTAAATGAAGCTTCTCCAGTACTAGCATTTATTGAAGTAATTTCAAAGTTTTCTAACACTTCTGTATCAAAAGTAATTTGAACAGCTATTCCTGTTTCATCAGTTTCAGTTGGATTATTTACTGTAATATCTATTGCAATTTCTCCATTTTTTAAATTACTTTTTTCTTCATTAAGATTATTAAATATTGTCATTCCTCCATTAGTAAGCTGTTTTTCCCCATCGTTATACTGCACGACTGATATGTTTATATCATCTTTACTAATTGCATTGATTCCATTAATACTTAAAAAACATAATACCATAAATAAACTTATATAAGAAACTAGCCTTTTCATTTATTCTCACTCCTCTATTATGTATATAATTTTATCAAATTTCTATCTAAATGTCATTAGTTTTAAAAAAAATTTTACAAAAAAAAGAGGTAAGTTTTCTTACCCTTAAGCAGCAGTCATCATTTGCATTATGGCAAACAATAAAAGTACCATAATACTAAGACCAGTACATGTAAACATAGTCATAGTTTTCTTTTCCATTTTATCTAATCTATCTTTATATTTGGTTTCTCTTGACTTATTTTGTAAGTTAGATATAGTTCTAGAGAATACTATTAATTGTTCTTGTTTTCTTTCTTGATTACCTAACCCTAATCTATATAAAAGTCTCATCATTCTCATAGAATCTCTTACTGGATATCTTATTGCAAAAGCCATATAGGGATCTATTGAAGAATCTCCTGCATTTATACTTCCTATAAGTTCTTTTAATCCATCTTTAAATATAGGTGGAGCTTGATCGACACTTTTAGATAAAGCTACAGGTACTGTGTAATGTTGTATTAATATCTCTAAACTCTTTAAATAATAAGGAAGTAATAAATCTATTTCGTGTAAATGTTTTTTATAATAACTTGTCAAATTTGAATATCCAGACTTAAAAATTAAAAATGCAAGTATAAAACATATAAGTAAATTTACAAAACTGAAACTTCCCATAGTTAGAAATATAACAACTATTATTAATAAAGCAACCATTGAATTTTTTATTCTTTTTTCAAATAATACATTTGGATCAACTGAATCTCCATATTTAGCCGCGACTAGAAAATCATAGTCTTTTTCTTTTAATAATTTGAATACTTTTTCATTATCTTTAACAAATTTGCCAGTGTCTACTATACCTTGTGTAAACAATATTATGAATATTAAAACACCAACAACAGCAATTTCCCACATCATTCGGCACCCACATCCTCATTATAATATTTTTCTCCACTTATTAAAAAGTAAGAATTAATTATTACAACAAAATGTAATAATATTTGTATATACCATAGACTAACAAGTGCTAGGTAACTTTCATTTCCAAGTAAGAATTGTATTATAGCAACTAAGAAATATAAGGCTACACCAAATGTTAAAAATTGTTTATGGAAAGTTTGTCTATCTATTCTATCTCTATATACACTTTCTACTAACATATCTATGTCCATAAGCATTCCTTCTAAGGCTTCACCTGAATCTTTAGAACCTTCTCTTGTTATTTGTAAGAAAAGTTGATGCATATTTCTTATTACATAAAAGTCATATTTAGAATTAAAGTATTCAATTGCTGGGTCTATTTGACTACTAGAATAAGCAATACTAATCATTTCATTAACGTCAGCTAGTACTGGATCTTCTAGTACACCACTATCTCTCACACCTTCTAAAGCTTTTACGAAAGATTGCGTTGTATTAAATTCCATTATAACGTTAGTACTATATACTTGTATTTGTTCAAATATAAATTCACTATAAACTTTACTACATCTTAAATATGCTAGATATGGAATAAACATAATAGCAATAACAGCATATATTATAGATATTATCAAATTATAAAAATATAAATATGAAATAATTGCTGCAGCGCCTGCTAGAATAACCACTTGTATAGCATATTGTCTTACAGTATATTCTTGACCTAGTTGTTTTGTTTTTTCTCTTACAACTCTAAAACTATAAGGAGCATATTTATTATAGACTTCACTTATACCATTACTTACAAACTTATATAGTTTTTGTCCAGTATTTCTTCTATATACTACAATAAATATAATTAGAAATAAAACTACAATTAACTCTATATACATTTTTTTCCTCACCTCTCTATTCACTTTGTGTTTCTTTTAAATCAGCACCTTCTTTTACAAAAGTTTCTCTTGGTAAATATATACCTTGTGCATCTAAATAATCTAATAGATATTTAGTTGGATTATGATATATTTCTTTACCATCTACTGTTTTTGAATATATGACATTACTTTTAGCATTATTATCATCATCTACATAAAATTCACATACTTCTACTATCTCTCTTTGAAATCTTCCAAATCTTTTAGACATATACCCTTTTACGTGAACACCTAGATGTATGTAACGATGTATACTTTTTAAAAATTGGTCAACATCCAAATTGGTTTCAAGTAAACTATAAAGCCTCATTGGAATACCACTTGCTTTGTCTGAGTGTATTGTTGACAAGATATTGTGTCCACTACTGATTGAGTTACGAACTGCTGTAACGGCTTCAGCACTACGAACTTCTGAAAGTAAAATCCATCTTGGATTTTGTCTCATACAAGTTACTAAAACTTCACTATAACTTGCTATGTTGTTTGTTTTCATTGCAACTATATCTCTATGTGGAAATATTCTATCTAAGTGTAATTCTAGTGTATCTTCTATTGTTATTATTTTTTCATTTTCTTTAGTATGTGCTGCCAAATATTTGACAAGTTCTGTTTTACCACTACCGGTTTCTCCACTTACTATTATGTTGCAGTGGCCTTCTACACATTTAAAAAGGAAGTCATGTATTTGTAAACTAACATAATTTTCATTAAGTAATTTTTCTTTATTAAGTCTTATTTTAGCAGGTGTTTTACGTATAACACAGGCAATTCCATTAGTAGCAATGCTGTCGTGTACAAAATTAAGTCTCAATTCAGCACTTTCAGCATCTAGAAATGGATGAGCCATATTGAAAGGCTTACCCATTACATTAGAACATTGGAAAGCAATTTTTTCCATTTGTTCATTATTTATACCTTGCATTTCTACTCTATAAACACCTTTGCTTAAACTTTTTACCCATATCATACCATTATTTGAATATGATATATCTGTTATGTCATCATCATTTAAAAATGCTTGTAAAGGTCCAAAATCAATTTGATCAAATATTGTACTTTCCATAGTTGTCTCCTAATCTATTGTTCCAACATCTCCAGTATTTCCACATTGTCCTGGTAAACATACAGTTTGATTTTCAATGAAACTTCTTATGTATTCACTATCAACTCTTGTTTCACCTGGATTTTGACTATATTCTTGGTTTCTTGGTACTGGTATAATGTCACCACTTAAATATGATGCTTTTCTAAGTAATATGTGTAAATCTTCTGGAACTGCAAATATTAATGAATTAGCTTGGGCTAAATTAGCACTGTTTTCGAAAACATGATTTCCAGCAGAATCTTTAACAGCTAAAACTTCAATACTTTCTATTAATTTACCTACTAAAAGTCTACCTGAATTATCGTGAGTTACATAGTATAAGTCTATGTAGTTTCCAGGAAATATAGAGTTACCATAAGTAGTTTCATTATTGACGTTTAAACTCACAATTGTAAATCCATCTGGAATATCACTCCAAGCTGAATCTGGCATTTGACTCCAAGAAACTATAGTTGAAGAATAAAATAGACTTCCTGCTGGTATCATAGTATTGTAGTTTGCATAGTAGCCTATTAAATCATTACTGTTACGTATAGTATTACTTTGAACCATTACACTTGGCACTTCCATATAGCCTATCATATCTTCAGTAATTTGTGTTCTAGGTTGAATATCTTGTTTTGCATAAGGTACACTAATTGGATTAGTTGCTTGATTTACCCTATAATTATAACCAAAGAATATAATTAAAACAGCAGCTAAAGCACATATAATAGTTATAGTATTCTTATTACTTATAAACCTTTTTAAAGAAATCATAAAATTTTTCATATTTAACTCCTCCTATCCTTACTATATCATTATAAAACAAAATAAAGTAAAATACAATAAAAAGACTAAACAAAAAAGTAAGAATTTTTGGTTCTTCCGATAGTTTGTTTAAAACTATCAAAAGATGAGTTGAAACAACTTGTCTTTTTTTAGTTCTTAAGAATATCTTCAACAAGTAGAGAAATATCAAAATCATCCAAAGTTACCAAAAAATTTAAATAACTTTTCTTAAAAAGGTTGCATAATTTTAATTTTCCGTATACAATACGTTTGATAAGTTTAAATTTATTGTTGTTTCCTTCGACGAAACCGGAACTTATCTCAGAAGATATTGCGTTTTTGATAGCCGTAATATCTTTTTCTAATCCTTTACAAAAAGTATTAATTTTATTTTTATAAACACCTATAAACATATCTAACATTTCTTCATCATTGCTAAACATTGTTTCATAAAAATCTTTAAATATTATTTTAACATCTTTTGCAATAGGATATTTTTCAAATATAATTTGAATATTATCTTCAACATCTTTATTTTTCGGTTTTACTAAATCTATAGTTAACAAATATTTTAATAACTCATATCTTGTTATTACAATTACATCTTTAGGATATACTAAATCTATATATGTACTTCTTTCTTTATAAATAAAGTTATTATTTTTAGCAATTAAATTTATATAATTGGCAATATATCTATCAGAAGCATTGCACCCTTTTTGTTTTACATAAACAAAAATGTATTCTTGAGGTATATTATCTTTCAACATTTTATAAATAATATTATAGTAATCATCCATTAAGCTTTTACTTTTTTTATATATTCTGATTTTATCAATATTTTCAACTTCTTCTTTTGTCATTTTCTTATACTTTCTTAATGAACCAAGTGATATACCAAATTCTTTAGCTATTTCTTTTGTTTCGTGACAATTACTAGTTTTTAAACATTCTCTTAGTTTTTTTACCATTTCCTTTTTTTTAATTCTTCTTTCCCGTTGCTCTATATATTGTTTGCAATCAAAATCTCTTATTTTATTATCAAATTCTATTATATTTCCATTTTCATCTACTGGCAGAGTATTATTGTATTTCATATCATTTAACTTTTCTAAATCTATATTTGCAAATTCTTTAGGTACTTTCTTTACTTCTTTATCTAATATTTTTCCATCTTTTATAAATATTTTATCTGGAACTTGTTCATAAAAAATATTTTTTAAATGTTCTATTAAATTTTTAAATAAGTGAAATCTATCCGCAACCTGCATACAATCAGGCAATGTTTTATTAATTGCTGTTGCATAAGCACTTGCTCTATCTCTTGCAATAGTTTTGATTTTAGGATGTTCTTTTAACCATTCTTCAAATTCTTTTGCATCTCTTCCGTCTAATAATGCAATTAAATGATGGTCGCTTAAATCATATATTGCGGTTAAATATGTTATGCCTTTTCTATTGGCTACATCATCAACACCTATTCCTTCAACATCCTTATTATCTATTATCTTTATTTTATGAATTATTGAATCTATTACATCAGCACTTACTGTACTTCCTAATAATGATAATATTAATGAAGTTGCTGTTGAACTCATAAATATAGAAAGTGATAATATAAATCTAATATAATTATCAGTTTTTACTTTATGTTTTCTTGCAAATGGTAATACTTCATCAAAATATTTTTTGGAACAATTTGGGTTATTACATCTAAATTTATGCACATGAATATGTAACCAAATAGACGTGAAATTATATGGTACATCTTCTATATCTCTATAGTAAGTAACATTATATTCTTTGCTTATTTTTCCACATTCAGGACATTTACATTCCATTAATTCTGATTCAATTTCTAATATTAATGTATTTTGCTTTTTAAATATTGTTTCTCTTTTGTTTGTAATTTTATATTTTTCATAATAATTTGATTTTACTTCATACATATTTTTTCTCCCTATTATGATTTACATATTATCATAAAGGCTAAAAAAAAGACAAGTTGTTTTAACTCATCTTTTGATAGTTTTAAACAAACTATCGGAAGAACCGAATTTTTTCTTTTCTTACTTTTATAATTATTCTCCAAAGAAGTCATCAAAGAATTGATCATCAGTAACATCATTATTATTAACAACAATACTATCTGCATCAATATTAATTTTAGGTTTTTCTATTTCTTCAGGTATTTCATTTTTACTGTTTTCTTGTTCTTCTTTTTCAAGCTCTGCTATTTTCATATCAATTCTTTTTATTAAGTCATCTATTGTCATAGTAGGTTTTGCTTGTATTTCTGATGATTTAATAGGCTCTTCATAATTAGGAATACTACTATTTAAAGGCATTTCATATTTTGGTAATTCCGTAGATTTAGGAAGTTCTATATTTATTGATTCAGAAACTTTAGGAGGCTCTATATTTATTGGTTCCTCAAATTTTGGAGGTTCAACTTTTATAGGTTCCACATCTATTGGTTTATCAAATATGCTTTCATTTAATTTAGGTATTTGATTATTTTTGATTTTGTCTTCTCCACTCATAAAATCTTCATATTTTTTATTTACTAGTTTTTCAAAATCATTTTCATCTTTTTTACCATTTTTCATTTTTTCTTTTTCCAGTCTATCTTCTTCTTCTAATTTAGCTATTTCTTGATCTATTCTTTTTACTATATCGTCTATATTTGAACTAGGATTAATTGGTGTATTTCCACTCATACTTCCCATATTAGGAGTCATATTAGCTCCAAAGTTAGGTGCGAAAGGTGGAACAAATGAAGGAGAAAATTGATTATTAAATGCGGGTTCACTAGATTTTCTATGCTCATCCACAAATTTTTTAATATCAAATGTCTTTATTTCTCTTGCTTCACGTGTAGGATATCCACTTAATTCTTCTTTATAACCCCATCCACCATCAGCCATTATTTTAAAACTTGGCTCGTGTTTAGTTTTGAAAGGTTGATTTCTCCATCTTTTTATAATCATTTCAAATTGTTTCATTTGTTGTAAATCACTTACAGTAACAAGTGGTCTTATAGGTGGTGTTGGTTTTCCTTCTTTTGCTTCTTTTGGTTTTTCATCTCCTAGTAATTTACTTATTTCTTCAAGTGCACTGTATTCAGTAGTTATTAAATAGAACATATTACCACAGTTACCTTTAATAGTTTCGGCAACTTCTTTTCCATAAACTTTATTAAGTTGGCTAAAGTTTTGTATACCAAAATTAAATCTCATATTTCTACTACGTGAAGCAGTTATCATAGATTCAACATCTTTTAGGGCTGGCATATTTGCAAATTCATCAAGTATAAAATTAGTTCTTATTGGAAGTTTCAAACTTTCAGTCTTTTGGGCTTCATCAATTAAACACTCATATACTTGTTTAACAAATACAGTAGCAAGTGCGTGGTATGTAGTTTTTTCATCGTGTATATTTAGAAATACTGCTGTTTTTTCTTTACCTATTTTAGTTACATCAAAATCTGTATAGCTTAACATTTCGGCAAGTTTTTGACGAGAAGAGAATATTCTAACCTTTTGTCTAAATGTACTAGTAATACCACCCTTTGTATCAGCAGGTGCAGTAATTGTCGCAGCAACACTTATGTAAGCACTTGATAATTCACCTTTTAATTTAAAGTATTCTTTATCATATTTGCTAGCACCTATTCTTTCTTCTCCAAATGTACTCATAGCATTTATACTATTTAAGTTTACTTCTTCTTCACTACTTGCATCTTCAAAAAGACCTAAGGCAAGACCTGTAAAATAATCTGCAGCTGTCTTTTGCCAGAAAGGATCATTATTATTTGCATCAACTAATATGTTAAGTGCTAAGTCTTCTAGAAGTTCCATTGCTTTATCTTCTTTACCATTTTTATAATATCTATAAGGTAAACTTAATGGGTTCCACGCATTTCCTTTATCAGGTTCACGGAAGTTAACTAAAATAACATTATAACCTCTGCTTCTTAATAAATTAGCATTATGTTCATATATTTCACCTTTAGGATCAGTTACTATCATACTTTCTCCAGCTTTTCCCAAAATCTTAACTAACGGATCAAGTATAGTCCAAGTTTTACCAGAACCAGAAGCACCTATAATTAAACTATGGTTTTCTCCATTATCTACATATGCCTCTTTTTTATTAATTATAATTGGTATTCCAGCACTTTCATAATTTTCATCTTTAAGTTTTATTTTTTTAACACCATAGGCATTTTTCATCTCGTCTTCTTTCATCCATCTAGCCCATCCTGCTTCATCTTTTTCTTTCTTTTTACCAAATCCAAAACCTTTTTCTCTGTCAAAGAAATAATTTCCAGCAGTCATAAACACAGCAACTAAAGCCATCAAATAAAATGAAATAGTCATAACTAAAAACTTAGGATAAAAAGCAGGAATCGGATTTAATCCCCAAAATGTATTTTCATGAGATAAATAATATAAATTAAGAACACCTATTGACACTAAATATAATAAAAATATACAAAATATAACAAATATAACAATATCAATAGGTTTAGCAGTAAATTTCAATTTTAAGTTTTTCATTAAAACACCTCTTCATAAATAGAATTATATCAAAAATTTATTAAAAAAACTATAATTATTAAAAACAAACATATAAATTGTAAACTAATCTTTAAATATTTCATTTACTTTTAATTCTAAATTTTCTAAAGTACTATTATTTTCTATAAGAACTTCAAAATTATAGTCATCTAAATCATTTTCTGTACTATGATTTTTTTCTTCTAAAGTTAGTTCACTTTGATAATTAGTTCTCTTTACACCTATTACTAAAACTTCATTAAATGAATTTTTTACTAATTCTATTTCTCTTTTAAATCTAGCATCACTTATTATAATAATATCATAAAAGTAACTATAAACTTTTATATCTTCTATTGTTCTTTTAGTAAAGAAATCTACATCTATATTATTTCTTATAATATCAGTTCCTAATACTTGTAAAAGTCTTCTAGGTTTATCTAATTCTGAACCATCCCAATCACTTATAGTTTTAGCATATTCTTTTATATAATGAGAATATTGTAAAATTATGACTTTTTTATTTTCTTTTTCATAATGATTTTTTATAAAACCTGCTATTGTATCTTTACCACTTCTACTTTTTCCTCCAATTATTATGATTTTTGCTTCACTCATTTTTAAATACATATTCCCCTCCAAAAGAAAAATGGCTATTTTACCATTTTTACTTTACTTATTTCTTTTTTTACACTTTTTTCTTTACTATAACCGAAAAAGTCAAATTTTTCATCTAAAAATACATATATTATTTTTAGTACTGCTACTATTGGTGTTGCTACAACCATACCTAGTATTCCAAAGAAATGTTCAAAAATTAGTAATGAAATTACAATTGTAACTGGGTGTAAATCCATTTTTTTACCTATAACTATTGGATGTAAGAAATTACCTTCTAACATTTGAACTGCTACTATGAATACTAGTGTTAATATACCAATTAAAGGAGATTGTGTGAAACCAACTAAAACAGCTGGTATACCTCCAATATATGGTCCAATGTAAGGAATTATGTTTGTAATTGCACAGAAGGCTGCAAATAACACCGGTCCATTAAGTCCAATAATTTCAAAACCTATTACAGATACTATAAATAGTATAAATGCAACAAGTAATGTTCCATTAACAAATTTATATAATGAATTACTAATATTTGTAAGTAATCTTTCTCCATCACCTTTTATTTTTTTAGGTAATATTCCAAGTAAATGTTCACTAGCACTGTTGAAATTGAATAAAAGATAAAAACCTATTACTGCACTTACTAAAAATGAACCTATTCCACTTATTAAACTTTGCACAAAATTAATTATATTAGTTGGTAAATTAGTTGCTATTTCACTACCCATATTTTCTATAAAACCTATAAATTCAGTCTTTACATTACTCATATCTATATTTGCTTTATTACTTAATTTAGTGAATAAATCATTTAAAAACACCCTAGCTTCTTCTAATAATTCTGGTATTATTTTAACCATATCATTTACTTGTGTCACTAAAGCAGGTATTATTGCTAAACAAAATAAATATATAATTATTATTAACATTAAATATACAAGCACTATTGCAAGAGGTCTACTTACCCCTTTATCAGTTAAAAAGCAAACTAAAGGATTTAAAAGCCAAGCTATTATAAAACCTATAAAGAAAGGACTAATTACACCTAAAACTTTAAACACAAATGGAAGTACTTTCCAGTCTCTTAATATAAAACTTACCCCAATTATTAATAAAATTATTAGAAATGCATAGAATAGTTTAAGTATTTTACTTCCAGTATGTATAACATTATTTAAACCTTCTATATCTATTTTATCTTTTTTCATGTTACACCTCATAATATTATTATACATAATTATATGTAAAAAATATAGTCTTTATGTAAATTCATTTACAACTAAATTAACTATAACACTAACGTTTGTGTATGTCAAGGAAAACAAAACAAATTTTTTATAAAGATTTTTCATATTGAAAAAAACAACTAACTTTAGTTGTCTTCTATCATATTACATACTTCTTTTTTGCTTTTTTTCATAAATTTCATAATATCTTTTGAATATTTTGAACACATTATGCCAACACCTACTCCACCCATCATCCACATCATATTTTTAATCATTTTCATTTGTTTTTCATCTCCTAGTTATATCTTTTCCAAAAAATTACATTTTATACTAAAAAAATCTTTTTAAAGAAGTAAGTCTATTTTCACTATAAATATTTTTAACAGCATAGTTGAAACTATCTAAACTTCCTACAATTACAAGCCCTTTTTTAGCACGTGTTACAGCAGTATATAATAGTTTATTATAAAGCATCCTTTTCATATTAGATGGTATTACTAAAATTACTGTATCATATTCACTTCCTTGACTTTTATGTACACTTATAGCATAAGCGTGTGTAAACTCATCAAATTTTCCTCTATTATAAACTACAACATTACCATTATAATCAATTTCTATAATTGGATTTTTACCTAATATAATTCTCTTTATATAACCAATATCTCCATTAAATATGTTATTTTCTACATCATTAACAAGTTGTATTACTTTATCATTTTCTCTATATATAATATCTCTTATAAGAATTTCTCTTTTATTTTCACTTTCTTCATTAAATACAGACTGCATTAATTTATTTAAGTTATCTATACCATTTTCTCCTTTATACATAGGTATTAATACTTGAAAATTATCTAAATCTAAGTTTTTCTTTTTAGCTTTTACAATTAGTTCTTTTAAATAATTCTTTATATATATATCACTTGCTTCTATAAATTTAAAATCTTTATAATTATTTGGTATTTCCTTAAGAATTTGCCTGTTTTTTATTTCAGTAGATAAAGGTATTATATATGAATCTAAACTAGTTCTATAAACATCAGTTAGAAAAACATTACTTACATTAGATAAAATTAAGTCATTTAATATATTACCAGGGGCGATTGAAGGAAGTTGAAAAGCATCTCCTACTAATATTAATTTTACATTGTTTTTTAAAGCATCAAGTAAATTAAACATCAAAAATATGTCAACCATACTTACTTCATCTATAATGACTAATTTAGTATCACTTGGATTAAATCTATTTACACTAAATTCTTGAGTTTCTTTATTCCATTTTAAAAATTTATGAATTGTACTTGCATTTCTTTTAGTACTTTCACTTATTCTTTTACTGGCTCTTCCAGTCGGAGCTAAAAGTGTGATGTCTTTTTTTTCTAATGTGTCATTTATAGTTTCATAAATACTTACAATAGCATTAATAATTGTAGTTTTACCAGTACCAGGGCCTCCTGTAATTATGAAGACATTATTTATTATAGCTTTTTTTATAGCATCTCTTTGTGTTGGACTAAAATGTATATCATAACATTTTTCGTAATTTTCTATTTCTATATCTATTCTTTTTTCACTAATATCTTCTTTTATTTTACTTAGATTTTTAATTATATTTGCTATTTTTCTTTCTGTATCATAAAATATATCTAAAGTTAAATAGTCATCTACTTCTATTACTGATTTTTCACATATTAAGTCATTTATATGTGATAAGAATAAACTAGAGTCTATATTTTCTGTAAAGAATTTGTTCATTTCTACATATAAGGATTCTTTACTTACTAATGTATCTCCTGTTTTATAACATAAAGATTTAATGTTATATTTAATTAAAGCATCTATTCTAATGTTATCTTTTTCATCATGCATGCTAAGAAATACTTTATCTAATTTTAGGAAATTTATATCTTCTTCTAAAACATATATGTTATTTTGTAATATTTCGTAACTTCTATTTTTATATTTATTTATTATTTTTAAACACTCTTCTGTTGTAAAACCTAATTTATTAAATTCTATTATTATTTCTTGAT
>CANRKW010000004.1 GCA_947631345.1 uncultured Bacilli bacterium
GAAGTATGGTTCTAGTAACTCAAGTGCCTACTATTATAGAAATGCGAATGGTGGACAGCCTCTCCTGGCCACTGGAGTGGCTCCAGCGCGTTCGCCTTCGGCGTGCTCGGTTCCTACGGCCCGGGCAAATTGAACGACAACTACGTCAATATCATCTACGCCGTTCGCCCCGTCGTTTCTCTGAAGTCTTGTGTGACCGTGAAAAGCGGAAATGGGGCAAGTGATTCTCCATATGAATTTAGCATAGACTCTAGCTGTGCATCTCCAACGACAGTAAACTAAAGGAGTAATATATGACAGAAATAGAATTAAATAAAACAATAGGCAAAAATGTAAAGAAATATAGACTTCTATATAATGTAAATATATCTAAAATGACACAAAAAGATTTAGCCAAAAAAATAAATGTTGGAATATCTACTATAGGTAATTTAGAAAGTCCTAATGTTACTCAAGGTATAAGTATATATAATTTATATAAAATAAGTAAAACATTAGATATTCCTATAAATAAATTCTTTGAATAGCAATTATTTGCTATTTTTTTTCTGTAAAATTTAATAAATTTAGTACTATTATTAATAATAGTATGATATAATCTAAATATAATAGAAAGTGATGTGAAATAAATGAAAGTAAGAGTTATAAGTGCTATTATAGTTTTATTAGTTTGTATACCTATAATAATAGTAGGTGGTAATCTATTTTATATAGCTGCTTCAATAGTGGGTTTAATAGGTTTTTTAGAAATGCTTAATGTTAAATGTAAAAAAGATGATATTCCTTATCCTATGAAAGTAATAGGTGTAGTAAGTTTTCTTTTAATAATGATTAGTAATTGGGATTTAATGTATAGTACATATACACTAGATTATGGAAGAATTACTACTGTAATACTTTTAGTTTTAATACCTTTAATATTTTATAATAAAAGTAAAAAATATACTACTGAAGACGCAATGTTTTTATTAGGTATGGTATTCTTTTTAGGAATTTCATTTAATCAATTAGTTAATATTAGAATATCTAGTTTAAGTTATTTCTTATTTTTAATATTAATTACTATTATTACAGATTCATTTGCATTTATAATAGGTAAATTTGTTGGTAAACACAAAATGTGCCCTACAGTAAGTCCTAATAAAACTTGGGAAGGTTTTGTAGGAGGTTTAGTATTTGCCACTGCAATTTGTTCAATATTGTATGCTAGTATATTTGATTTTACTGGTAACATATTACTTTTAGTTTTAGTAATTATGATACTTAGTGTATTAGCCCAAATGGGGGATTTAGTATTTAGCAGTATAAAAAGATACTTTGGCATAAAAGATTACAGTAATTTAATTCCAGGACATGGTGGTATTTTAGATAGATTAGATAGTATACTATTTGTTATGTTAGCATTTAGTTATATAAAGATGTTCTTATAAAAGAGGTGCATATGAAAAGTAAAATATTATCAATAATAGGTTTTATTCTTGCAGTAATAGGTTTATTTGTATTTCCATATATATCTATAATATCTATATTAATAGGTGCATCTATATTATATATAAATAAAGATAAAAATGAGAAAAATGTATTTGCATATCTTTCATTAATATTAGGTGTTTTTGATATAATATGGACTATAAATAATTCATTTCTAACAACTTTGATTATTTTAATATTAATGTTAAGTTTAATTGTATTTATTCACGAATTTGGACATTTCATATCTGCTAAAAAAAATGGTGTTTATGTTTATGAATTTGCTATTGGTATGGGGCCTAAATTATTTAGTTTCAAAAGAAAAAATGATGAAACTTTATATAGTTTAAGATTATTTCCACTAGGTGGATATAATAGTTTAGCAAATGATAATGAAAATAACAAAGATTTAAAGAAAGAACAAATATTAGAAAATAAAACAACATTACAAAAGTTTATTGTATTAATAATGGGTATTGTATTTAATATAGTACTTGCAATGATATTGTTTTTTATAAATGGTCTTATATATGGAAGTCCTATAAATAAGCCTTATGTGGGAGAAGTTGAAATAGGAAGCCCTAGTGAAGAAGCAGGATTAAAAACAGGTGACTTAATTGTAGAAGTAGATGGTGTTAGTATTTCAAATTGGGATGACTTACTTTTAGAAATAAAATTTGATAAAAAAGAAACAACACATAATTTTATAGTAGAAAGAGATGGAGAAAAAGTAAGTTTAAATATTAGACCAAATTATATAGAAAATGAAGATGGAGAAAAAGAAGCATCTTATGGTTTTGGACAAACAATAAAAAAGGAAAAAGGTTTAGTTAATGCTTTTAAGTATAGTTTTAGAACTTCTTTTGAAAGTATAGGAGGAATATTTAAAATTCTAAAAAGACTATTTACAGGAAAAATAGGTGTATCTAACTTAAGTGGTCCAATTGGTGTTTATTCAGTAGTTGATCAAATAAAAAGCCAAGGATTTGAAACTCTTATATATTTAACTGCTTATTTAAGCATAAATGTTGGTATAATTAACTTAATACCTATACCAGTATTTGATGGAGGAAGGATCTTACTTATCTTAATAGAAAAAATAATAAATAGAAAACTTAATCCAAAAGTAGAAACTACATTAAATAATATAGGTGCTTTAATATTAATGATATTAATAGTATATGTAGCTATAAATGATATACTAAAATTATTCTAAAAAATGTATTTAAAAAAATAGCAAACAAAATTTGAATCTTGAATATACCTATAATAATTTATATAATTGATATATAATAAGGAGTAGGTAATGAATAGATATAGTAAAAATAAAGAAGTTGTTAAAATATGTAAAAATTATTATGAAATTATAAATACAGAAACTGATGAAAAAGTAATAAATAAAATAATAAGACTTTATAGCGATTATATATTTAGTGTAGAATATATTAGTGAAGCACAAAAAAATAAGTTAGAAAAAATTGATAATATTATGTTTAAGTTTGTAAATGACATTAAGTTTAAAAAAGAAATGTGTAAGTATTTCTTAAATATAAGAATTGGAGAAAAAATAACTGATATAAAAGAATATATAATAAATAAAATGATCGAATTTTCAGAAGAATATATAGATATATATACAAGAAACATTTATATACCTAGATGGATATAAGAAAAAGGACTTTAGAATAACTAAAGCCTTTATTTTTTTATATGGCGTCCCCGAGTGGACTTGAACCACCGACACCCACCTTAGGAGGGTGGTGCTCTTCCAACTGAGCTACGAGGACATACATAAATTATAGCATAAAATATTTTCAAATACTACTACTATATTTTTACATAATGCCAGGTATTTTCTTGATTTTTACCAAACATTATGTAAAAATGTTATTGAGGTGAGAAAAATGCTATATACTTATAAAGAACTTTTAGAAAAATATGGTACAAGATATAATATTAAAAAAGCAATAGATAATAATGAAATATATAAAGTTGAAAATGGTATTTATTCAAATAAAAAAGTAATTGATCCGATTATTCTTTATTCTAAAAAATATCCTTCAGGTGTTATAACAATGGATTCAGCCTTTTACTTTTATGATTTAACTGATGTAATACCAAATAAAGTGTATCTTGCTACATCAAGTAAGTATCGTACTATCAAAAATGAAAAAATAGTTCAAATATTTAATGATAAGAAAATTTTAAATGCAGGAAAAGAAAAAGTTAATATAAATGACTCTATAATAAATATTTATAATAAAGAAAGATTACTTGTAGAACTTATAAGAAAAAGAAAACAAATACCTTTTGATTATTATAAAGAAATTATATCTAATTATAGAGAAATAGCTGATGAATTAGATATGCAAAAAATAGAAGAATATTTATCACTTTTTAAAAATGAGTTTAATTTATTAGATGCATTACAAAGAGAGGTATTTTAATTAGAAGTACCAATAAATACTTAAAAATATTTACATTTACTAATAAATAATTTATAATTTACTTGGTGAATAAAAATGGAAAAGAAGAAAAAAGAAATAGTAAAAATGTTATTAAATCAAGATATAGAAGAAAAAGATGAAGAAGAAATAATTGATTTATTAGTAAATAGTAAAATAACATTAGATGTAGATAAAGAAAATGACAGTAAAATGACTATTGGAGATAAAATAGCGGATAAAATATCAGAAATAGTAGGTAGCTGGGGATTCATAATATCTTTTAGTCTATTTTTAATATTTTGGATAGTTTTAAATGGTTTCATTTTAATAAAAGCATTAGATCCATTTCCATTTATACTACTAAATCTACTTTTATCTTGCATTGCAGCTCTTCAAGCACCTATAATAATGATGAGTCAAAATAGACAAGCTAAAAAAGATTCAATTAGAAATAAAAATGACTATCACACTGATTTAAAAAGTGAACTCATATTAGAAGAATTATATGATCAATTAGAAGAAATTCAAAAAAATCAAAAGAAAATACTAAAATATATAAAGAAATTAGAAGAAAAAATGTAAAAAAGTGTAAAGTAAATATAAAAAAGCGAAAATTAAAAAAGCGTTTTTGTTTTTTTTGTCGTATAAAATAATTAGGAGGTGCAAAAAGTGGCACCAATAAATGAAGAAACAATTAAACGTGTAAGAAGCGAAAATGATATAGTAGATGTAATAGGTGAATACTTAACATTGAAACCAAAAGGCAAAAACTACTTTTGTTTATGTCCTTTTCATGATGATCACTCACCATCTATGTCTGTAAGTAGAGAAAAGCAGATTTTTAGTTGTTTTGTATGTGGTGCGACTGGAAATGTAATAACATTTATAAAAGATTATCAAAATGTGTCTTTTGTTGAAGCAGTAAAAATATTAGCGGGTAGAATTGGTCTAAAGTTAAACATAAATGAGAAAAAAGAAAATCTAAAATATAAAGATGAATATGAAATATATGACATAGCCTTAAAATACTACAAAAACAACTTAAATACAAAAAGTGGTGCTTTAGCAAGAGAATATTTAGAAAAACGAAAGCTAACAAAAGAAATCATAGATAGATTCGATATAGGTCTTAGCCTTAATGGGGGACTTGTAAATAGTTTAGAAAAAAAATATAGTAAAGACAAACTAATCGATTTAGGACTTAGTAATACTGATGGCACGGATTTATTTAAAAACAGAGTAATGTTCACTATAAAAGATAACTATGGTAATGCAGTTGGTTTTAGTGGTAGAATCTATCAAAATGAAAACTTACCCAAATACATTAATAGTAAAGAAACTGTAATATTTAAAAAAGGTAAAGTCTTATATAATTATTATCAATCTAAAGATGAAATAAAAAAAGATAAAGAAATAATTATAAGTGAAGGTTTTATGGAAGTAATAAGACTTTATTCTATTGGTATTAAAAATGTAGTTGCTTTAATGGGTACAAGTTTTACAAATGATCACTTAGAAATCATTAAAAATCTAAAAGTAAATGTAGTACTTAACCTAGATCAAGATGAAGCCGGAAAAATAGCCACGATTAAAATAGGTGAAACATTACTAAATAATGGAATAACGCCAACTGTAATAATATTTAACGGGGCAAAAGATGCAGATGAGTTAATTGTAGAAAAAGGCGAAGAAGCTTTTCTAAATGCATATAAAAATAAAGTAAGTTTTATAGATTTTAAATTAGATTATCTAAAAAGAAATAAAGACTTATCTAAAGAAGAAAATCTTGCTAGTTATTTAAAAGAAGCAGTAAAATCAATAGATGAATTAGATGATGACTTATTAAAAGAAATAAAAATAAAAAACTTAAGTGAAAAATACAATATAAATATAGATGTATTAAAATCAAGACTTACTAAAAAAATAAAAAAAGAAGAACCAAAATTAAAAAAAGAAGAGCCAAAATTAAAATATAATGGTTTAGATAAATGTGAATTAAGACTATTATATTTAATGCTAAATGATATAAGTGTTATCAATTATTATGAAAATCATTTAGGATATATGAATAATCCTAAAAGGATGTTACTTGCAAATGAAATAATAAAATACAAAGAAGCAAATAAAACATTTGACTATGCAGACTTTATAAGTTATACTACTTTAAATAGTGAACTCTCACAAACTTTAAAAGAAGTTATGATGAGTAATCAAAAAGAAGAACATAGTATAGAAGAAATAGAAGAAATGATAACAAAAATAAAAGAGCAGAGAGTAAAAATGACTATAAATAAACTAAAAGAAGAACAGAAAAATACATTAGATATAGAAGAAAAAGCAAAAATAGCAGCTAGAATAGAAAATATGAAGAAGGAAGTGTTAAAATGGTAAATAATGAAGAATTTGAAAAAATATTAGAAGGGTTAATAACTGAAGGAAAAAAGCAAGGATTTTTAACTTATGAATATATAGTTAAGAAAACATCTAATTTAGAATTAGATAATAATATGTTAGATGAGTTATATAATAAACTTTCAGATAATCAAATTGAAGTTAGAAGTGAAGATGAAAGTGATACAGATGTTAATTTATTATTAGAAGAACCTGACTTAAATATTGAAGCATTAGCAAGTGAATCTAAAGATATGTCTGTAAATGATAATGTAAGGATGTATCTAAAAGAAATAGGTAGAATTAGTTTACTTAGTTTAGAAGAAGAACAAGAAATAAGTAAAAGAATAGCAAGTGGTGATGAAGAAGCAAAGAAGACATTAGCTGAATGTAATCTTCGTTTAGTAGTTAGTATTGCTAAAAGATATGTAGGGCGAGGACTATTATTTTTAGACCTTATTCAAGAAGGTAATATAGGACTTATGAAAGCAGTAGAAAAATTTGATTACGACAAAGGTTACAAATTTAGTACATATGCAACTTGGTGGATACGTCAAGCAATAACAAGAGCTTTAGCAGACCAAGCAAGAACCATAAGAGTTCCTGTACATATGGTAGAAACAATTAACAAAATGGCAAGAATAGAAAGACAAATGGCACTTGATTTAGATAGAGAACCAACTGATGAAGAACTTGCTAAAAAGATGAATCTATCAGTAGATAAAGTAATAGAAATAAGAAAAATAAGTCAAGATCCAGTTAGTTTAGAAACACCTATTGGAGAAGAAGATGATTCACATTTAGGAGACTTTTTAGCAGATGAAAGAACAATGAGTCCAGAAGAATATACTACATATGAAATGCTTAAAGAAGAATTAAAAAAAGTACTTGAAACTTTAACTAAAAGAGAAGAAGAAGTATTAGCACTTCGTTTTGGACTATATGATGGAACAAGTCATACATTAGAAGAAGTAGGTAAAAAATTTGGTGTAACAAGAGAAAGAATAAGACAAATAGAAGCAAAAGCCTTAAGAAAACTACGTCATCCATCTCGTGCTAAAAAATTAAAGGATTTCTTAATTGACTAGATTAGAAACTATTGTAAAATACATTAAAAATGATGAAAAAGTCCTAGATATAGGGTGTGATCATGCTTATCTTTCTGTTATGTTAGCAAAAAAAGGTATTAGAAGTATTGCAAGTGATATTAAAGAAAACATAATAATAAAAGCAAGTAAAAACATAGATGATAATTTAAAAAAGTATATAACTTTTAGAGTAGGAGATGGAATAACTCTAAAAGATAATGAAAAAGACTATACTTTAGTTCTTTCAGGTATGGGTTCATATAATATTATTAATATACTTAAAAATACAAAAAGAACATTTAATAAAATAATAACTATATCTAATAATAACCATTATTATTTAAGAAGTTCTATGTTAAAAATGGGATATATTGTAGATTTAGAAGAAATAATAAAAGAGAAAAATAAATATTATAATTTAATTATATTTAAAAAAGGAAAGAAAGAATATACTAAAGAAGAAATGATATTAGGAATAAATCATCAAAATATAGAATTATATAAAGAAAGAAATAAATATTTATTAGATAAATACTCAAAAATAATAAAGAAAATTCCTAAAGAAAAGAAAGAAGAAATAAATAATATAATAGAGTTATTGAAAAAAAGTGAGAGTATCTAAATTAAAGTTACCACGATTACTATTATTCTTCTTTAAAACATTTACTGGTCTTTCAAATGATTTTGCCTCTTTAATTATTTCTTTTTTTGTCTCTTCTTTTATAGAAGTTACTGTACTAAAAGCACTTTTAACATTTTTTATAATTGGACTAACTTGTTTATATATTGGAATTGCTTTATTAAACATACCTAAAGTATCACTTACACCACTTATTATTTTAGATAAATTCATATTGAAATCACCTATTAATAGTATATGTAATTAAATGTAAAAAATTTAATTGACTTTAATAAAAAATGAAACTAAAATTAAATTATACTAAAGAAGGGAATAAACATATGAATTACTATGATAATATAAGTGAAGAATTAAAAGCCTATTTTAAAATTTTAGAGCCTAATTTTCCAAAATGGTTAAATGAATATATTAATACTAAAGAATTGTTATCACAACAATATATAAGTGTAACTTGTGGAACAATATATTCTGATTTATTTGAAAGTGATTTTTTCTTTTCAAGTTTAGATCATTCAGTAGGGGTTGCTTTAATAATCTGGCATTTTACACATGATAAAATACAAACTTTATCTGGACTTTTTCATGATATAGCAACACCTACTTTTAAACATTGTGTGGATTTTATTAATGGTGACTATATGAATCAAGAATCAACTGAAGATTTAACAACAGAAATAATAAAAAATTCTAAAGAAATAATGGAACTATTAAAAAAAGACAATATTGATATAAAACAAATAGATAACTATCATCTTTATCCAATTGCGGATAATGATACACCTAAATTATCTTCTGATAGATTAGAATATTCTTTATCTAATGCTTTATTTACACATAAATTATCTAATATAAATGATATTAAAGAAATATATAATGATATAGAAATTCAAAAAAATGAAGAAAATGAAATAGAATTAGGTTTTAAAACTAAAAAAATAGCAAGAGAATTTGTTAAAATTACAAGTAAATTATCTATTATATATAGAGAAGATAGAACTAGATATTCTATGCAATTTATAGCAGATATATTAAAAAAATTAAATGAAGAAAATATAATATTAAAGAAAGATTTATATGAAAAGAAAGAAAGTGAAATAATTAATATTATAGAAAATTCTAAATATAAAGATATATTTAATATATGGAAGAAAGCTAAAGTTGTTAAATTATCTGATACAAAACCAAATGATGTTTATTATGTACATCACGGGGCTAAAATAAGATATATTGATCCTTTATATAATGGAGAAAGAATATCTAAATGTTGTAAGATAGCTAAAAAGATGATAGATGATAATTTAAGTTATGATATGAATAAATATGTATATTTAGACTTAAAATTTCCAAATAGTGATTGACTTAAAGTAAATGAAAGTATAAAATTAAAATATAATAAAAGTAAAGGAGAAAGATAGATATGAAGTTAACTAGAGAATTTGTACAAAATATTGCACCGGGGGGGGTAGTTTAGAGGTTAAAAAAACTTCATATTTTTTGCTGTGCACATAATTTTTTATGTGTATTTTTTTATGTTGGAAAGGAAAGAGAAGTTTATGAATAAAAAATATATGATAATAGGAACAGTGTTTATTTTAATAATAGGTATAGGATTAAGTGTAGCATATTTTACTGGAAAAATAATTGGAAATGGTAGTGATATAGTTATTAATATAGCTGATAGATTACAAATAATATTTAATGACGAATTAGAGATAAATAATCAAAATTTAACTGCAGGATGGGAAGAATCAAAAACATTTACAGTAGAAAATAAAACAAATGATACATATTACTTTAATATAATAATAGAAAACTTACTAAATGAATTAGAAAGTAAAACATTACTATATAAAATAACAAGTGATAATGGTTATAATATGAAAAATTTTGTTCCACTTCCAATAAGTTTAGAAACTAAAGATACAATATTAGCAAGTAATATACCAATAGAATCACAAACAACACAAACATATAAAATAGAACTGAAGTATTTAAAAACAGATGAAATAGACCAAAGTGATGATATGGGGAAAAACTTTAGTGGAAACTTATTTATAACAGAAGGTGTAAAACCAACACTATGTGAATTTAAAGCGAATGAGGGAGAAACAATATATGAAGCAATGGAAAGAACATGCAAAAATACATTAACAAGAACTAATTTTGAAAACATTTTACCAAGCAACGGAAATGAAGAAAATTATAGTTTAGAAAATGATACAGAAAGTGGTGTATATAAAGAAGAAATAGGAAGTGGCTTTATAGAAGACGGAACACAAAATACAGTATATTATTTTGCAGGAAATGTACAAAACAACTGGGTTTATTTTGCTGATACTTACTGGAGAATAATAAGAACTAATGAGGATGGAGGAATAAGACTATTATATGCAGGAACTTCACCAGAAGCAGAAGATGCCTATATATCGAGTTCAAAAGCTTTTAATGAAAATAGTAATGATCCAATGTATGTAGGGTATAAATATGGAGAAAGTGGAAGTTTAGAAACCAACAGGTTAAATACACATAATTCAACAATATTAGGAAGTGACGAAGGAACAGAAGAAGGTTCACTAAATTGGTGGTATGTAAATCAAATATTAAATCAAAATGATGGTACAAATTCATATGACAATTACGTTAGTAAAACAGCAATATATTGTAATGATCGTGCTGTTGCTCCAGGGTATGCTTATACGACTTTGACAGGTACTAGTTTCGATTTTGCACCACATCACAGATTAAATAAAAATAAAAGGCCATCATTTAAGTGTGGTGTCAATGCAAGTGGAAGTGTAATAGAAGAAACACAAAATGTTGCAGATAAGTTCAGTACCAACAAATCTTCTGGAGGAAATGGACAATTAACATACCCAATTAGTCTAATGACAGCAGATGAAATTGTGTTTGCAGGAGGGAAATGGATTACTCAAAATTCAAGTGCCTATTATTATAGAAATGCGGTTGGTGATTCGTCAACCGGAACTAATTCTTGGTTTACTATGTCTCCTAGCTACTGGGTTGATCGCACTGGTGCGAGCGTCTTCGTGGTAGCGGATTCCGTCGTACTTGGTGGTTTGGCCAACCTCGACGTGTTCAATTGGAGCTCCGTTCGCCCGGTTATATCAATAAAATCTTGTGCAACAGTAAAAAGTGGAAATGGAACAAGTGGTTCTCCATATGAATTTAGCATAGACGAATCTTGTAAATTAGCAGTTAATTAATATAATATATAATCTAGTGTGTAAATTAAAAAAACATACTAGATTTTTAATTTTAAAAGATAAATAAAAATATATAAGAATATTTGTTCATAAATGTATTTACAAACAAATATTTATATGATATTATTTAATTGTTGGGAGGAATATTATGACATTTTATGAAGAATTAAAAGAAAGAGGATTAATAGAAAGTATTACAGATAATGAATTAATAAATGAATTAAATAATGGAAAACTTAATTTTTACATTGGAACAGATCCAACTGCTGATAGCTTACATATAGGTCACCTATCAAGTATGCTTATGGCACTTAGACTAAAAAACAAAGGACACCATCCATATATATTAGTAGGTGGTGGAACAGGTTTAATTGGAGACCCTAGAAAAACAAGTGAAAGAAGTGTTATAAGTAAAGAAGAATTAAATAAAAACTATGAAGCACTAAAAACACAAATAGAAAGCCTATTTTCTTGTGATATGGTAAATAACTATGATTGGTATAAAGACATAAATTTCATAGATTATTTAAGAGACTATGGAAAACTATTTAACATCAATTATATGTTAAATAAAGAAACAGTAAAATCTAGATTAGAAAGTGGTATAAGTTATACAGAATTTTCATATATGATTTTACAATCAATAGATTTTTTACATTTATATGAAAACAACAATGTCACTCTTCAAATTGGTGGATCTGATCAATGGGGTAACATTACTAGTGGTTTAGAATTAATTAGAAAAAAACATGGAGAAAATGTAAAATGCTATGGTCTTACAATGCCTTTAATAACAAAAAAAGATGGTACTAAATTCGGTAAAAGTGAAAGTGGAACTATCTGGCTTAGTAAAGATAAAACAACCCCTTATGAAATGTATCAATTCCTTTTAAATAGTGAAGATGAAAAAGTAATAGATTATCTAAAAAAACTAACACTTTTATCATTAGAAGAAATAAAAGAAATAGAAAAATCCTTAAAAACAGAACCAGAAAAAAGATTAGCTGGTAAAACTTTAGCATATGAAGTAGTAAAATTCCTTCACGGAGTAGATGTAGCAGAACAAGTAAAAGAAACAAGTGAAAAGTTGTTTTCAGGTGAACTTAGTATAGATATGCCTACAATAAGTTTAGAAGAAAATGAATTAAACATACAAGATTTATTAGTAAAAACTAATTTAGCAGTAAGTAAAAGTGAAGCAAAAAGATTAATAGTACAAGGTGGAATCAAAATAAATAAAGAAAAAATAACTGATGTAGATAAAATAGTAAAAATAGATAATACCATAATAAATAAAGGTAAAAAAATAATAGTAAAGGTTACAAAAAAATAGAATAAATGTCTTTAAATATTCTTTGGATTTTTGTATAATAATTATGTGATGTTTTATGATAAATGAATATAAAAATAAATTAGATGCTTTTATGAAAAGATTACTTATATATATATTGTTCTTTTTTACTTATATATATGTTCCTAGTATTTTTGCCTCATTTTTTTATTTAAAACTTGGCTTATCTGAAATTACATCATCTCTTATAGGAGATTCTATATATTTAGTAATACTTATATTTATATTTAGGAAAATGCTTAAAGAAAAGATAAAAGATTATAAAGATAATTTTAGTAAATATTTTGGTTATGCTTTAAAATATTGGGGAATAGGATTAATTGTTTTATTTATTAGTAATCTAATTTTAAATACTTTAGTTTTTAATGGAGAGATAGCCCAAAATGAGGCTTTAAATCGAACTTTGATAAGCTCTAATGTTTTTTCAGGGGCAATATTAGTTGTCTTTGTAGCCCCTTTTATAGAAGAAATGATATTTAGATATGGCTTAAGAAATGTAGTTGGAAAAAACAAATACTTTCCTTTAATAAGTGCCATAGTTTTTGGTCTTCCTCACGCGCTTACTGGTATAACTTCATATTTAGAACTATTATACGTAATTCCATATGGTGCTTTAGGTTATGCATTTGCTTATATTTATAATAAAACTGATAACATTTTAGTTAATATGAGTATGCATATGTTACATAACTTTATGTGTATAGTAATAATTTTAATAGGAGTCTAGTTATGGAAGAAGAAAAAGAGGTTGTAGAAGAAAAAAGAAAATCAAACACATTAATAAATATACTAATTTGGTTTATAATTATTTTAGTTTCAGTTATAATGTATTCTAAATATATTGCTCCTACAATGCTTTGTGTAAAAGAATACAAAATAGAAAGTAGTAAAATTCCAGAAAGTTTTAATGGGGTGAAAATAGTCTATTTTGCAGATCTTTTATATAAAAGTACAATAGGTAAAGAAGAACTTTCAAAAATAAAAGAAAAGATAAATACATTAAAACCAGATATTTTAATATTTGGTGGTAATTTAGTTAGTACAGAGTTAAAATCAAATGATACTAATGAATTAACGGATTTTTTAAAAAGTATAAATGCTAAAACTAACTATGCTGTTTTAGGAGATAAAGATGATTATAAAATAAAAGAAATACTTGCAAATTCCAATTTTAAAATTTTGGAAAATACAAAAGAAACTGTATATAATGAAGATTATACACCAATAGATATTATTGGAATAAGTAGTTATAACTTAAATAATTACAATTTAGATAATATAGAAACTTCATCAAATTACACAATATTTTTAACACACGAAGCAGATGTAATAGACACAGTACTTAGTAAATACAATAATATTGATTTAATTTTATCAGCAAACACATTAGGAGGTTTAATTAATATTCCATATTATGGAGGACTATATAAATTCAAAGGTAGCGAGAAATATTATGAAGAACATATTTTAAAAAACAACACAGATATTTATATTTCTAATGGACTTGGAACTAGAAAAGAATTTTTCAGATTAAATAATACCCCTAGTATAACTTTATTTAGGTTAAAAAGCATACACTAAAAAGAAAACACTTCATAAATTACATTAGAGGTGTTTTTTATGTATCAAAATTATTCTAGAGGAGTCACTTATCAAAAAGGTGACAGATACGTTGCTTTTGCCGGACCATTTTTGTTAGGTGCTTTAACTGGAGGGGTAGCAGTAGGTGCTTTTACAGGTAGACCAAATTATGGCTATAGACCAAATTACGGACAACCTTACTACCCATATTATCCATATTACAGATTTTAATCATTTAAAGGTAATGTAATTTTACAAATAGTGCCTTTATTAATACTACTAGAATAGGCTATTAAACCTTTATGTGCATTAATAATTTCTTTAGATAAACTAACACCAAGTCCTGTACCTTTCTCTTTAGTAGTATAAAAAGGTACTTCTAAATTATCTAGTACTTCTTTAGTCATCCCACATCCATTATCTTTAACATAAATAAATAAGTTTTCACTATCTTTAAACACAGTAGTTGAAACGTGTCCTTTATTAGGACTACAAGCTTCAACTGCATTTTTAATTACATTAATAATAACTTGTTTCATCCTTTTATAATCTAAATTAATATAAATATCTTCTTCTACTTCAAAAAATGAACTTACGTTTTTTGCATTAAAAAATGGTATTAATACATCTTTAACATCATCAAATAAAACATTTATATCTACTTTTTCTTTAACTACTTTAATCTTACTAAATTCCATAAAATCAGTAAGTAAATTAAGTGTTCTATCTATTTCTTTACTCATAATATCAATATATCTTTTACTTTTTTCAGAATCATATGGATTAAACATATCAATATAACCTTTAATAACCGCGATTGGATTTTTAATTTCGTGAGTTATTTTAAATAAACTTGTCTTTATAGATTTTTCTTTCTCAAATTCCTTTAAATTAGAGTGTAAATTAATAATATCTTTACTAATTATAATAGATTTATTAATTATAAATAAAAATACATAAAAAGAAGTACTTGCTATAAATAAATCCATTATATTACTTTTGTATTCATTTAAAATATAAACTGTTAAAACTACAAAACTTATTCTATTAACTAAATACATATTATCTTTATTAGTTTTAACAAATTTATAATACATATAAAGAATTGAAGTAATCAAAATAACTAAAGAAAACACATTATAATTTAAAACTCTTATTAAATACTCACTTGCAATAATAAATATTATAATACTTTCTTTTTCCCTTCTTAATAAAAGAGAAACTGCAAAAATTAACAAAAGAGTAGTAAAATGATAACTAATAGGAATAAACTCTTTAAAACTATATGATAAATATGATGATACAAATAAAGTAATACTTAATAATATAGTTATTTTTTCTTTTTTCATATTTTGAATATGTAAAGTAAAATATTCATGAGTCATAATAGGAGTAAAAACTAAAATAGTGTTTATAATTAATAATAAAATAATATTCATTTTTCTTCACCAAAATAAATATATCATATTAAATTGTCTAAAAATGTCGAAAAATGTCTAAATATAAAAGAAAAAGTAGAATTAACTACTTTAAATCTTTAATGTATTTTTTTAATTGTCCTGAATTCGGACCTAAAATGATTTTTAGCTGATTATCTATTTCAACAATTCCTTTAGCGCCTAATTTTTGAATACCATCTTTATTTACTAAAGAAGTGTCTTTAACTGTAACTTTAAGTCTAGATAAATTACTTTCAACACTTAATATATTATCTTTTCCACCTAAATATTGAATTAACTTATTAATTTTAACTGCAAAATCTTTTTTGTTTATTTTAATTATTACTATTGAAATTAAAAGTAAAACTGCAAAAATAATAATATATTGATAATAATACATACACATCACCTTATAAAAAATTATACACTAAAATATAAAAAAAAGAAATAAAATTTATATAGTTTGTGTTTTTATCTATCACAAAAATATACACTTAACATAAATTATTAATGAATATAAAGAAGGGGTTGATAAAAATGAATAACAATAATTATAATAATTCATGTTGTAATGATAATGATTGTAACAATTGTATAGCAGAAATTTTACAAGTAATAAATGTGCTTCAATCAAATGCGTGTCCTGATAATTGTCTAAATTCATGTGATAGACCTGCTTTAGGTGGTGGAAGCAATTGTGTAGTATGTAATACAAGACCAATAATGCTTTACACTTGTAGTGGTAATGGAACACCATGGACAATGCCAACAACAAGAACTAATATAGACTGTTCAGCTTCACCTACAAGCTGTTCTAATGTGTTTAGAATTGAAAAAATAGATGGATGCTGTGCAACATTTAGAGTACTAGCGACTAATACTGATACAACTAACCCATATCCATATGTTGCAACTGATTCAATATTTACTATGAATATTAATTGTTTATGTTGTATTAGATGTTTAAATGATACTTATGTAGAATGCATATGTGGGTAAGTGTTTTATAGTTTAGCGAAAAAAGCAAGGATAAAGTTTTCCTTGTTTTTGTTTAACTTTGAAATTTGACAGTAAATCTAAAATGTGATAAAATAAACCTCGCTTTATGAAGTAAATAAGCCAAAAGTAGTTATAAAAGTACAAAAATTATTGACAATTTGTACAAAATATGCTATAATTTTAATCAGTAATGGGGGTTAGATTTATATGAAAGGTAGATATTTATTAGATTATTTAGATGAAAATACATTTAAAAAACTAGAAAGAAGTTTAAAAAAATATAATATGATGGCTTATAAAAAGTTAATGTTTGATTTTTATCCAAGTTTAAGAAAAGGGGAGTTTTTAGGAGAATTGGTTTCAATAGATAAACATGAAAAAACTGAAACTTATGATTTACAACTTCCAACAGATAATCTATTTGTAAAAGTATATGGTAAAGTAAAACTTAATTACACTGTATACAAAAATCAAAATGTAGTAATGCTTAATACTTTAGAACCTAAAGGAATATTAATGGATGGACATAAATCAGAATTAACTGCATATAAAGGTATAATGATATCTAAAGCAAATGCTCAAAAAGAGATGTTTAAAATAGACTTACTATCAAGATTAGAAGATAAATAAGATGAAAAGAGATCATCTTATTTTTTTGACTAAAAATTTTTTAAAAATGTATTGCTTTTTTGGCAAATATGATGTAATATTATAAATGTTGTTGGACCTTTAGCTCAGTTGGTTAGAGCATCCGGCTCATAACCGGGCGGTCGCAGGTTCGAGTCCTGCAAGGTCCACCAAAATTGTAAAGAAACTCGGGTTTAATTAATTCGAGTTTTTTGTTTTAGGCATTTATTTATAACAAAAACTCTATTTTTGATTAAAATAAAATAGGGGAGGTAAATATGGAGTACACTGCAAGATTAACTGCGCCTTTAAAAAACGATTACCATTATTATAGTAATGCTAATCCATTTGTAAATGCTGGGTTTGGACTACCTAACTGTACTTGTTATGCTTGGGGAAGATTTTGGGAAAATCTAGAAAAACTTGGTATAAATGAAAAGCCAAGACTTCAAACAAGTAATGCAGAAAATTGGTATTATGATGAAAATTATTACACAAAAGGTAAAACACCTAAATTAGGTTCAGTTGCCGTATGGAAACAGGGAAATTACCATAATGACACTGATGGTGCAGGACACGTATCTATTGTAGAAAAAATAAATGAAGATGGCAGTATTGTATGTTCAGGAAGTTCATATAATAATGAAGTTTTCAGAATAGAAAACTATAACAAAAATTACGAAAAACCAGGTTTTACTTTTGATGGATTCATATATTTACCAAAAGATTTTAGTAATAAAACAGATGAAAAACAAGATGATTCTTTACAAAAAGAGTTAGAAAATTTAAAAAGTGAAAACGAATTATTAAAAAAAGAACTAGATAATTATAAATTCAAATATGTTGTAACTGAAGATTCTTTATATGAAATAAAATTATATAATGGAGAAACTCTATATATAAAATAGTTGTGAAGCAAGTATCACAACTATTTTGTTATAACTTTTCTAATGTTTTTATACCTAATATATTTAAAGCACTTGTAACTACTTTAGATATACATTTTATTAGTCTTATTCTAGAAGACTTTAATATAAGATCTTTTTCATTTGTTATGTTAACTTGTTCATATAATTTAGAAAATAACACAGCTATATTATAAATATATTTAGTTAAATGTGCAGGTTCATTAGATTTTAATAATTCATTAATTACAGAAGGGTATAAAGATAATTCTTTAATTATTTTGTTTTCAATTTCTTCATTATACGTAATTTCTTCACTTAACTCTATATTATTATTCTTTAAAATAGAATTGATTCTAGCAATACAATATAAAATATACATACCAGATTCTCCAGTGAAACTAGTCGCACTTTCTAAATCAAAGTTGACAATTTTATGTTTAGATACATTTAACATAGTAAATTTAATACAAGCATTAACTAAAATATTTAGTTTTTCTTCTGTTATTTCGCTATTTCTTTCTTTAAATTCTTTTATTAAAGTATTTCTAACTGATTCCATAAAATCAGTAATTAAAACAACACTTCCTTCTGAAGTTGACATTTTACCACCATTTAATAAAACATAAGAATAAGAAATAAGAGAAGGGGACTTATATCCTAAAATATCCATAACTGCACTTATTTGCTTCATATAAACTTCTTGATCTTCACCTAAAACAATATAGTTGTTTTTTGAATTTAAGTTAATTTTATAAATAGTATACATTATATCTCTCATAGGATAAAGTGAAGTTTTATTTGAACGAGTTAAAACCAATACAGGTGCTTTAGTTGGAATATCATAACCAGATAAATCAACATATAATCTACCTAATTCATCTTCGTGTAATTTATTTGTTTTTTCTAATTTATTTAAAATATCACTAATATAATTATTATAAACAAAATCTGATTCGTGAGTGAACACATCAAAATGAATATCTAACTTGTCAAATATTTTAAGTTGACCATCAACACATTTATCTGTAATTTCTTTAAACTTGCGAACCATTTCAGTATCTCCAGTTTCAACTTTCTTTAAATAATCAAAAGCTTTTTTGTTTATTTCTTCATTAGTTTTAGCTTCATTACTAATTTTGACATAAACATCTAAAATTGAAGAGAAACTATCATTTTTTAGTCCATATGTTTCTATACCAATAATCAGTAAAGCAATTTTTAGACCAATATCATTTATAAAATAGTGTCTTTCAACTTTATATCCAGTAAATTTATATAAATTACTCATAAAGTCACCAATTAAACTATTTCTGCATCTTCCAATATGTGGTTCAGCATTAGGGTTTATTGATGTATGTTCTATTAAAAGGGCTTCTCCTTTTCCTTGATTTAATGAACCAAAGGTATCATTTGATTCTATTTCTTTTATTATTTTTTCATTAAATTTACTATAATTTATATAGAAGTTTACATAAGGACCAACTACTTTAATTTCTTTAAAGTTATTCATATCATCTATAAATTTTTCTTTAATTAAATTAGCAATTATAATTGGATTATTATATTCTTCATTTCTTAAACTGGCACATTGAATAGAGTAGTCACCCATATCATACATAGGTGGTATCTCAATTTTAATTTTTTCTTTTTCAATTTTAATAATTTGAAGTATTTTTTCTGTTATATAATCTTTCATTTTTTCCTCCTTTAAAAAGAAATTCTATAAAATAAGGACGAATATATATCGTGGTACCACCTTAATTCATAGAATTCTCTATCTTAAATCTTTAACGCAGATATACGATTGACTAAAAGGCTCGTTCATATAACATTACCATTTCTTTTCACTAACCAGAAACATCACTAAGATAAGAGGTTATATTACTATTTCTTTTTCTTGCATCATTTTTTATGAATTGATTATAGCACTTTTGATAATTTTTGTAAAGTTAGTTATGTTCGGGAGATTTGTGAAAAAAATGAACTTATGTTATAATACCCATTATGGAGGGAAGAGACTATGGCAATAAAACAAATAAAAATCAGTGGACATATTGTAACATATGATGATGAAAGAAATGATTTGTTAGATTTTGATATGGATGATGAAAATAAAATAACTAAGGCAAAAGCGACTATTGAAATTTTATCAAAAAAAGAAGAATTTAAACAAAGAGGAACAAAAGTTGTTAAACCAGAATTTATTGATAGTTGGAAGACTCTTGTTGATAGTGCATTAACTATTATGGAAAATGTTTGGTATAATGGGGTAATTTTAGAAGTTTCATTACAATGTATGGAAAAATTGAGTGAAGGACTTTCAGTTCAAGAAGTATATGCTTTGTTAGATGTTCCGAGTGTACAATTTAATATGGAATTATCGGGTTGGCAAAATTACAGTGCGATTAATATAGTTACTACTTATCACGAAAGAGGACAAGAATTTTGTAACTACCGAAATAAATATGTTAGCGAAAACATTAGAAAAAAACGTATATAAATATATAGAAGACTTGAAGAAAAGTCTTTTTTTAGTAAAAAAGCACTAATCAAAAAGACTAGTACTATAACTGTTCCACTTAAAGAACTTAATTGTTGTCAAATTTTTATTGAAATTTTATATGTTTTTCGGTCACTTTTAATTAAAAGTCCCATTTTTATTATTTAAAATACTAATAAAAAAGCAAGTTAGACACATCCAACTTGCCTAGATGGTATCCGAAGATACACCATCGCTAATCGCACCTATAATAACATAATTGTAAAAAATATGCAATAATTTCAGCACTTTTGTTCATAAGAGATAAAGTTTTTCTAAAGAGATTTATATCTCTTGCTCCTTACTGTTGGCGCAGTAGGGATTTTATTTTGTTATTCTTTTATAACATTATTAATATATTTATTAACTTTACTGATAATTAAATTAATGTGTTCACTATCTAAAACAACTTTATAAGATTTAATTAACCTTTGAACAGAAATCGTTCTTATTTGGTCAAGTAATGCTATAGAGTCAGTAGTATCAATATATATCAAAGTTTGATACTTTAATTCATTATGATTCCGTTCATTATAAGCTTCAATATTTTTAAAATGTTTTTCTCTGGGACTTGTTAGAGGTATACAAAATAGCATATTTTTAACTTTGGGAATTTTAAATATTATACCTAAATGTTTATCATTAATCTCTGAACCTTTATTACCTTTAAAATTAATATAAAATATTTCTCCGTTTTTCATATATTACCTCCTAATAAATAAAAAAGGAACCCTATAAATAGAGTTCCTTAAGCAACGAATAGACTTATATGTTCCTCGAGATAAAACTCTTCACAACGCTATTCATGATGTCATAATTTAGACTGACTAATATGTTCCTCGAGATAAACTCTTCACAACGCAGTCAATTACGACTTGTGGTAATATAATACCACATTTTTTTTGGAAAATCAAATAAAATTTGCTTTTCCTAACTCTATTATATGTAATTTTATCAAAATATTGCATATTTTTTTATTTAGTTTTTTGATTTTATTTGTTTTTTATTGTAATTTGAATTTGATTTATATAACTACCCGCTTCATCTTCATAATCTTGAATATGAAATGCAAAATTATTTATTATGTTTTTTTGTCTATTTTATCTTTAGCGTTTATATTTAGGTCATTTAAATAATGTTCAATCATTTTTAATCTTAATTTTTCGTCTTTTATTTTTTCATTTTTCTTATTTGTTATTTTAAATATATTCCTTTTATCTAATTCTTTTAAGATATCTGTCTTATTATTAAAAAAAACCTTATTTTAAAGGCTTTATAGTCATATATGGTGCAGGTGAAGGGACTTGAACCCCCATGGATTGCTCCGCTAGATCCTAAGTCTAGTGCGTCTGCCAATTTCGCCACACCTGCTTATTAAGTGGCAATAATAATTACCACTACTAAACATTTTAGCACAATATTTTTATATGTGCAATAAAAAATTTACATATTTGCTTGAAAACTATTAATTCCACTTTCTTTTAATCTAGTTTTAAAATTATCGTGTTGTATATTTGAATATTCTATAAATTTCTCATCTGTTAAATGTAAACTTAACTTATAATCTTGAAAACCTTCTAATTTAATATTATCATTTATAAAATTTAAAGGAACTTCTTGTTCTAAATTACTGATAATTTCATTTCTTTCATAATTACCATTTTCTAATATAAAAGTATTTTTATATAAGTTATATATATCTGCTAAACAAATTGTATCATAGAATTTTATAAGAAGACTTCCAGTTATTCCTTTTTCTAATAGAATACCTAACATATCTTCATATACATCATTACCAATATTATTTTCAATTAACCAATTTTCTAAATCATCTAATATATTAGTAGCAGAAAAATTATTATTAGCTACAACTGTTTTAAGTAAAATCATTATAAACCTCGCTTTCCTAGTCATTATATCATACATAAAATAAAATATAAATAAAAAATTAAATGTCAAGTCTTTAAAGAATAAAATCTTTAAGTTATAATATAGATAAATTTATAAGAGTAGGTGGGTAGTATGGATAGTAAATTAGTAAGATTTTTTGAAAAAATAGGTTTTAATAATTATGATGCTTTTTTAAATGCAAAACTAGAAAATGTAGTAGTAGATACTAAAGAAGAATCTTGGACTTTATACATTATTTTAGAGAAAATGATACCTTTAGATGTATTTAAAACATTATGTAGTTTATCTAAAACATTAATAGTTGTAAAGAAAGTCTATTTTGTTTTTAAACATAATAGTTTAGATTTATTAAGTGATTATGTTATTTATATTTTTAAGTGTTATCAAGAAAAATGTCCAATGTTAAATAGTATAAAAGAAGAAAATATAATAATAAATGAAAATACTATAAGAATAGAAGTATCTAATAATATAGAGAAAAACAAAGTAGATAGTGTTTTACCTAAAATGAAAGAGTTTCTAATTAATATGGGTTATTTAAATTTAAATATTTTAAGTGAAATAAATGAAGAAATGTCTTTAGAAAGTAAAGAGTTAATTAAACCAAAAGAAATAACTAAAGAAGATATAATACCAAGAAAAGAAGAAAACAAGTTAATATTTGGTAATGAAATTAAGACTAATAAAACATCTATAAAAAACATAATATCAGAAATGCCTGATGTAACACTAGAAGTTTTTGTATTTGGAAGTGAAGTAAAAGAGACTTCTTCTGGTTATACTATTATAACTTATAAGATAAGTGATTATACAGATTCAATTCTTGCTAAAATATTTACAAAAGATAAAGAAATAGCAAAAATGTTAGAAAAAAGAGTTACAGAAGGTTCTTGGTATAAAATTAAGGGTTATGTAAAACATGATGGTTTTGCTAATGATTTAGTACTTAATATAAGAGATATTGAAACATTTGATAAAGAACAATTAAAAAGAACTGATAATAGTGAAGTAAAAAGAGTAGAATTACACGCGCATACTACAATGAGTCAAATGGATGGTTTAATTGAACCTAAAAAATTACTTGCAAGAGTTAAAGAACTAGGACATCGTGGTGTTGGTATTACTGATAAAAATGGTATACAATGTTTTCCTAAAGTTTATAAAAATAAGGGAGATTTGGAAGTTTATTTTGGAGTTGAATTATTTGCTGTAAATGATGAGATTTTGATCATTAATAAAGATAGTGATTTACCTCTTTTTGAAAGTGAATATGTTGTTTTTGATACAGAGACAACTGGTTTTAATGCAACTGCTGGAGATCAAATGATAGAAATTGGTGCAGTAAAAATTAAAAATGGGACTATTACTGATAGATTTGATGAATTAATAAATCCTCATGCACCTTTAAGAAGTGAAATAACACTTTTAACACATATAACAGATGAAATGTTAAAAGACAAAAGAGATGAAATAGATGTAGTAAAAAGTTTTAAAGAGTGGATAAAAGATGCTCCAATGGTAGCTCAAAATGCAAGATTCGACATTTCATTTATGGAAAGTGCATATAAAAAATACGATTTAGGAGAATTTAACAATGTAGTAGTAGATACAATGGAGATAAGTAAAGCAATGAATCCTGATCAAAAAAGACATAATTTGAGTGTACTAACAAAAAGATACAACATTTCTTTTGACGAAGAAGGACATCACCGTGCTGACTATGATGCAGAAGCAACAGCTTTAGTTTTTAATAAAATGATATCTAATTTATCTAGTTCTTTTAAAACTATAAGTGATTTAAGAAATTTAGTTGATGAAGAACAAGCATATAAAAATAATAGACCTTTTCATATGACTGTATATGCTATTAATAATGTTGGACTTAAAAATATGTTTAAGCTTGTAAGTTATGCAAATACTAAATATTTTTATAAGACACCAAGAATACCTAAAAGTGTTTTATCTACAATGCGTGAAGGGTTAATATTTGGTTCTGGATGTGTAAATGGAGAGATTTTTGATGGGGCTAAAAGATTAAGTGATGAAGAATTAATGGCTTTGATGAAATTTTACGATTTTATTGAAGTAAATCCACCAAGTATTATGGATTATTTAGTTGAATCTAGTGAAGTTTCTAGTAAGAGTGACATTTATAATATAATAAATAAAATAGTAAAATGTGCAGATAAAGTAGGAAAAATGGTAGTTGCAACAGGAGACGTACATACACTTGAACCAATTGACAATATTTATAGAGAAATATTAGTAACTCAAAAGCAACCTGGGGGAGGATTTCATCCTTTATATAAACCTAGTATTAAAACAATTCCTAATGCTTATTTAATGACTACTGAAGAAATGTTACACGAATTTGAATTTTTAGGAAGTGAAAAAGCATATGAAATAGTTGTAACAAACTCAAATAAAGTTGCTGATATGTTTGAAACTGTTGAAGTAGTAAAACCTGGACTTAATCCACCTAGAATGGAAAATTCAGTTCAAATAGTTAAAGATACTGTATATGGAAATGCTACTAAAATATATGGTGATCCTCTACCAGAGATAATTGCAGAAAGACTTGATAAAGAACTTACTGGTATAATTAATGGAGGATATGACGTTATATACTTAATTGCCCAAAGGTTAGTTGAAGACTCAAATGCACACGGGTATATTGTAGGTTCTCGTGGAAGTGTCGGTTCTAGTTTAGTTGCAACATTTTGTGGAATAACTGAAGTTAACCCTCTTCCTCCTCATTATGTTTGTCCAAATTGTAAAAAAAGCATATTTAATGATGAAGAAGGAAACCCATATAACTTAAAATATGGAAGTGGATTTGATATGCCAGAAAGAACTTGTGAATGCGGTACACTTATGAAAAGACAAGGACAAGATATTCCATTTGAAACTTTCCTAGGTTTTAATGCTGATAAAACACCAGATATCGATTTAAACTTTTCAGGAGAATATCAATCTAAAGCACACGACTACACAAAAGTTTTATTTGGAGAACACAATGTATATCGTGCTGGAACTGTATCAACTATTGCTGATAAAACTGCATATGGATTTGTAAAAATATACGCTGAAGAAAAAGGCATAACTTTAAGACGTCCTGAAATAGAAAGACTTGCATTAGGAATAACTGGCATAAAAAGGACAAGTGGACAACACCCTGGTGGAATAATAGTAATACCAGATTACAAAGACGTATTTGATTTTACACCTTACCAATATCCAGCTGAAAACACAGAAGCTTCTTGGTATACAAGTCACTTTGAATATCATGATATAGAAGAAAACGTACTAAAACTTGACATATTAGGACACGATGATCCAACTGTTTTAAAATACCTAAGCGATGACGTAAAAGTTGACATAAATGATATACCACTAGATGACAGGGGTGTGATTAGCCTATTTAATAGCCCTAAAGCATTAGGTGTTACAGAAGAAGACATAAAATGCACGACTGGAACTTTGGGCGTACCTGAATTTGGTACAAACTTTGTTATAAAAATGCTAGAAGAAGTAAGACCCACTAAATTTGCTGACCTTATTAAAATATCTGGTTTATCACATGGTACTGATGTTTGGAACGGAAATGCAAGAGATTTAATATTAGATGGAACTTGTAAATTCGAAGAAGTAATAGGTTGTCGTGATGACATAATGCTTTATTTAATAAAGTCTGGTATAGAAAAAGGTAAATCATTTAAAATAAGTGAATTTATACGTAAAGGAAAAACAATAAAAGAACCAGACACTTGGATAGAACACAAACAAACTTTGAAAGAACATAATGTACCAGAATGGTATATAAAATCTTGTGAAAAAATAAAGTATATGTTCCCAAAAGCTCACGCGGCAGCATATGTTATAAATGGTTTTCGTGTTGCTTGGTTTAAATTATATCATCCACTTAATTATTACAGAGTTTACTTAAGTATTAGAGAAAGTGACTTTGATATAGAAGCAATGGTAAAAGGAAAAGAAGCAGTAAAAGAAGCAATTGAAAACTTAGAAGCAAAAGGTTTTGATAGAACAAATAAAGAAGAATCTACTTTATCATCTTTAATGATTTCTAATGAAATGTTATGTAGGGGCTTTCATTTTGAAAATATAAGTATAAAAGAAAGTGATGCAACAATGTTTAAAATAAGTAAAGATGGTAAAGGACTAATCCCACCATTTACAGTTTTAGATGGTATGGGAGATATAGCTGCTAAAAAAATTGTCGAAGAAAGAAATGATAGACCTTATGTTAGTATAGAAGATTTACAAATAAGAGGTAAAGTATCTCAAACATTAATAGATAAAATGAGAGGTTTAAAAGTATTAGATGAACTTCCAGAAAGTAGCCAATTAAGTTTAGATTTATTCATATAAATATAAGTCATTTATATAGTGACTTTAAAGACATAAAAATTCGTTACTTTTTTAACTTTATTAATAACACTTGCTGTGTTATACTTTAAATATGGATGGTGTTTAAAATGAAAAGAGCAATTTTAATAGATGGAAATAATTTACTATTTAGAAGTTACTATGCAACAGCATATAATGGTAATTTAATGAAAAACTCTAAAGATTTTCCTACAAATGCTTTATTTGGATTTATTAGTATGATAAATAAAATATTATTAGAAGAAAAACCAGAATATATAATGGTAGCTTTTGATAAAGGAAAAAACTTTAGAAGTAGATTATATGATAGTTATAAAGCTGGAAGAATTGAAACACCAAAAGATTTACTAATGCAATTTCCAAAAGCTTATGAAATACTAGATGCTTTAGGTATTACTGCTCTTAGTATTGACGACTATGAAGCTGACGATATTATAGGAACGTTTGCAAAAATGGCAGATGAAGATAAACTATATGATGCAACAATCATAAGTAGTGATAAAGATTTACTTCAATTAATAACAAGTGATGTTAATGTAAAACTATTAAAACAAAAAGACTATATTTTAATGGATGAAAACACATTTAAAGAAACATATAATGTTGAACCAATTAAAATGATAGATTTGAAAGCGCTTATGGGAGACGCGAGTGATAACATACCTGGGGTAAAAGGAATAGGTGAAAAAACAGCAATAAACCTAATAAGTACATATGGATCATTAGAAGGTGTATACAACAATTTAGATAAAATAAGTGGAAAATTAAGAGAAAAACTAGAAACAGATAAAGAAAATGCTTTCTTTTCCTATAAATTAGCAACTATATATAAAAGTGTTCCTATTAATATGACTTTTAATGATATACATATAAAACCAAAAGATGAACAAAAATTAATGAGTATCTATGAAGATTTAGAATTTTATTCTTTAATAAAAAAAGAGACAAAACAAGTAAAAGAAGAAATAAATGTAAAAAGAGTAAAAGGTAAGTTAAATATAAATAAAGAGTTTGCCTTTTATTTAGAAGTTAATTATGAAAATTACCATCAAAGCTCTCTTATAGGTATAAGTATATATGATGGAGAAAACTTTTATTATTTAAATGAAGAAAACATACTTGAAAATAAAGACATCTTTAAATATGCTACTATGACTTATGACTTAAAAAAAGCAATTGTAGTTTTAAATAGATATAATATAGATTTATCAAATTGTAAGTATGATGCAATGATTAGTACTTATTTATTAAATTACAATGTAAAAGAAGACATTAGTTATGTAGCAAATACTAAAGGATATAATATTGAATTTTACGAAAACTTAATAAAAAAAGGAGAAGTAATAGATCAAGAATTACTTATAAATTCATTAGCGAAAAAAGTTCTTTATATATATAATACTAAAGATGATTATATAAAAGAATTACAAAAAGAAGAAATGTATGATTTATTTACTAATATAGAAATGCCTCTTATAAATGTACTAGCTAAAATGGAAATAACAGGTGTAAGAGTAAGTAGTGAAGTAATTGATGAAATGAAAGAGGAAATAGCTAAAAGAATAGATGAAATAAGTGAAGAAATATATAAAGAAGCTGGAATTCGTTTTAATATATCTAGTCCTAAACAAATGGGAGAAGTTTTATTTGAAAAGTTAAATCTTCCACATGGAAAAAAGAAAGGCAGAAATGGTTATCCAACTAATCATGATACTCTTACTAAATTAGTGGGTTACCATAATATTATTCCTCTTATATTAGAACATAGAAATCTTACAAAACTTATGAATACTTATGTAGATAGTCTAAATAAATTTATAATGCCTGATGGAAAAATTCACACTATATTTAAACAAGCTATAACAAGAACTGGACGTCTTTCATCAGCTGAACCTAATTTACAAAATATACCTATTAGAACTTTAGAAGGAAAACGTATTAGAAAAGCCTTTTTACCAGAAAGTGGAAGTGTTATTTTAACTAGTGATTATAGTCAAGTAGAATTAAGATTACTTGCTCATATTTCTAAAGATGAAGCTTTAATAAATGCCTTTAAAAATCAAGATGACATACATAAAAAAGTAGCAAGTGATATATTTGGTGTAAAAGTAGAAGAAGTAACAAAAGATATGAGAAGAACAGCAAAAGCAGTTATATTTGGTATAGTTTATGGAATAAGTGGTTTTGGATTAGGAGAAAACTTAAGTCTTTCACCAACTGAAGCAAAAAAATTCATTGATAAATACTTAAATATGTATCCTAATGTAAAAAAATATATGGATAATGTAGTAAAAATAGCTAAAGAAAAAGGTTATGTAAGAACAATAATGAATAGAAAAAGAGAAATAGATGAATTAAAAAATACAAATTACATAATAAAAAAATCAGGAGAAAGAATGGCTTTAAATACACCAATTCAAGGTTCAAGTGCTGACATAATTAAAAAAGCTATGATAGAAGTAGATAAAGAAATAACAAAAAGAAACCTAAAAAGTAAGCTAATTATTCAAGTACATGATGAATTAGTATTTACTGTTCCTATAGAAGAAATAGAAATAATGAAAAAACTAGTAGCAGAAATAATGGAAAATACATATAAATTATTAGTACCTTTAAAAGTAGAAATTGATTATGGAAATAATTGGTACGATGTAAAGTAGGTGTATATGGTAACATTATGTTTATTTAAAAGTTTTCTAGTTAATTTAAGTTTAAGTCTTATTAAATTACTAGGAGCTTTTTTAACTAAATCGAAAACTCTAATGTCAGATGCAGTTCATTCATTAAGTGATATGACAACAGATATAGTAGGATTAATTGGAAGTAAATTATCAAGTAAAAAACCTGATATAAATCATCCTTTTGGACACGGTAGAATTGAATACTTAACTAGTATAATTATGAGTATACTAATAATTATTTTAGGTTTTGGTGTACTTATAAATTCCTTTAATGGAAAAATAAAAGAATTAACTATTTATTCAATAATAACTTTAGTAATAAGTATAATAACTAAACTAATATTAAGTACATATTTAATTAAAAAAGGAAAAACTTTAAATAGCAATATACTAAAATCTAATGGAATAGAAAGTAGGTGTGATGCATATAGTTCAAGTTTAGCTTTAGTTTTTGTATTACTTGCGATTTATAATAAAAAAGTACCTATATTAAAATATGCTGATTTAGTAGGTGGGGTTATTATGAGTATATTCACTATAAGAATAGGTATAAAATTACTAAGTGAAAACATAAGTAGTATAATAGGAGAAGTAGAAGTAGATCCAAATAAAATAGAAGAAATAAGAAATATTCTAATTAAAAATAAAAACATTAAAATAAGAAGAATATCTCTATTAAAATATGGAATATATGTAAGTGCTATAATAGATATATATATGGACGCATCTTTAACATTAAAAGAAGTATATGAAACAGAGAGAAAAATAAAAAAAGACTTAAAAACTAGTGATAAAGGTATTAGATATGTTACAGTAAATATAAAACCAAGACATACTACATTAAAATAGTATGTCTTTTTGTTTCATTAGTATTTTCTTTTGTAATAATAGAATAAATTAAACTTACTTTGTATTCTATATCTAATATATCATTTTTCTCAAATTTAACATATATAGGTAATTTAGTTTTATCTTTAATCTTTTTATAATAAATTCTTCCATTTTTACTTAAACCAAGTATTCTAATATATTGAACACTTTTATATTTTTTTGCTTCTTTTTTAGTAAATCCTACTAATATATTAATAAGAATTCTATTTATTTTGTTAGTTGTTACTCTTTTAGATTTAATATTATTAATAAATTCTTGCATATTTTGAGAAGTTAAAATACTTTTGTAAATTCTGTTATTTATGCCTTCAGTTACTAGGTGATACTCTTCTAAATTATCTTTTTCACTAATTATTTTGTATTTAAGAAGATTAAATATAAAAGAATAATCTATGTCTTTTATATAATTTAGAGTTTCTTTTGGAACATACTTACTTATATTTATTTTATTATTTAGTTTATTTCTTATATTAGAAGCACTTACTATACTATTAGAAGATTCTATATCTAAATAGTTGTTAGTTCTTTTTATAGGTAAAATATCTATATTATAGTTGTTCTTTATAATTTCTTTTATATAACTTACTGCTAATAAATCATTGCTTTTTATTATGTTTATATTTGTTAAATCATAAATAGATTTACCAACACTAGTAGGGTAATTATAGCCTTTATTTAGATATTCTTTAACTAAAATGTCAAAGTCTTTGTTTTCTATTTGTGTTTTTGCTATTTTAATAAGACTTTCTTTTTCTAATTCTTCATAACCAAATACTAGAGTATCTATATTAAACTCATTTAACATTTTAATAGAAGCATAACTAAAAGTATCTGCAGATTGATTTGAGAATATAAAAGGTATTTCTAAAACAATATCAACATTATATTTAAGTGCTAAAAAGGCTTTATCCCATTTATCAATTATACTGATTTCACCTCTTTCAGTAAAATAGCCACTTAAAGCAACAATAATGATGCTTTCTGGAAACATTTCCTTTACTTTTTTAATTTGATAAATATGTCCATTATGAAATGGATTATATTCTACTACTATACCTATAACTTTCATATGATTTTTTTCCTCGTATATATATTATCAAATTTATTAAGAAATGTCTTTAAAAAATAGTTGTTTTATTTAAAATTTTGAATAGTATTTTTTGTATAAAATTAGCAAAGTGAAAAATATGACTTAAAATGACTTGAAAAAGATAAAAAAATATAGTAATATAAATATGTAGATAGAAGATATAGCAAAAATATATCTCAAATAAAAAGCAAATAAATAAAAAAATCTACATATAAGGAGAATATGAAAGTATGAAATTAACTCTTTTCGGTGTACAATTTTTGATACCCGGGGGG
>CANRKW010000005.1 GCA_947631345.1 uncultured Bacilli bacterium
TCATATCTTCCACCACCACATAATGTGTTACTTCTACCTAATTCTTCTATATCAGTTACTATTTCAAATACTGTGTGTGAGTAGTAATCAAGTCCTCTTACAAGAGTTGTATCTACTTCATATGGAATATCTAAACTACTTAAAGCATTTGTTACACTTTCAAAATAAGTTTTATCTTCTTTTGTTAAATAATCTAATGTTTTAGGAGCATTTTTTATATATTCTCTTTCTCTATCATATTTACAATCTAATATTCTAAGAGGATTTTTATCTAATCTTTCTTTACAAGTATCACATAAATTATCATAGTCTTTTTTTAAATATTCGCGTATTTTTTCACTATAAGTTTTTCTTGATTCTTCTCCACCTAAAGTATTTATTAAAACTTTTAAATTAGTAATACCAAGTCCACTTAAATATCTATAAGCAAGACTTATTACTTCTGCATCTAAATTTGGATTTTTGCATCCAAAAACTTCTACCCCCATTTGGGTAAATTCTCTCATTCTTCCATTTTGTGGTCTTTCATATCTAAAAGCACTTCCAAAATAATAAAGTTTTTTTACTTTAGATGTACTATATAATTTATTTTCAATATAACTTCTAACTATACCTGCAGTAAATTCAGGTCTTAATGTCATATTTCTTCCACCTTTATCAGTAAAGTCATATGTTTCTTTATTTACTATATCAGTAGTACTTCCTACCCCTCTATAATATAAATTACTTTCTTCAAAAGTAGGCACCTTTATATATTCATAGTTATATAAATTCATATAGGTATCTGTATAATTTTCAATATATTTGTATATTTCAGCATCTGTTCCATATAAATCAGTTGTTCCTTTAGGTTTTTGTATCATATTAAATTCCTCCAATTAATATTTATTATACATTTACTCATTAATTTAGTCAATTATACATAGTATTTAGTATGATAAAGAAATTAATGAAAAACAAATTTGCAGTAGGAACTTTAATACTTTTAACTGGTGGTTTTTTATCTAAATTCTTAGGTTTTATTTTAAAGATAATTATTACTAGAACTATAGGTGTAGAAGGAGTTGGTTTATATTCATTAATTACTCCTACTTTTAATTTATTTATAGTTATTGCAACATTTAGTTTTCCAACTGCTATAAGTAAACTTGTAAGTAATCCTAAAGTTAGTAGTAAAAAAGTAATATTTAGTATTATTCCTGTTTCTTTATTATTAAATGTAATAACTTTTATAATTATATTTTTAATATCTAGGCCTCTTTCTAGTGTGTTTTTAAATGACGTGAGACTATACTACCCTCTTTTATCTATTGGTTTTACACTTCCATTTATAGGACTTTCTAGTATTATTAAAGGGTATTACTGGGGTAAACAAAGGATGGGTGTTTATATATTATCTAATATTGTTGAACAAATTGTAAGAATTTTAATATTAATTTTGATTATTCCTATTTTTATAGAAAAAAGTTTAGTTTTAACTATATCTATGATTATATTAGTAAATGTTATAAGTGAAACTTCAAGTATTATAGTAATGCTTTTAGGTTTACCTAAAAATATGACATTAGAAAAAAAGGACTTAACTATTAGTAAAAGAGAAATAAAAGATGTTCTACTTGTATCTATTCCTAATACTAGTAGTAAAATTATTGGTTCTTTTGCTCATTTTTTAGAACCTATTATTTTAACTAATACACTTGAATATGTTGGTTACACTAGTAATTTTATTTTAACTGAATATGGTATTATAAATGGATATGCCTTGCCTCTTTTGTTAATCCCTCAGTTTTTTACTATAAGTATGTCCACTTCTTTAATACCAGAATTATCTAAATATTATTATTTAAAAGATAAAAACAAATGTAAAAAAAGAGTTAAACAAATAGTTAGTTTATCTCTTTTAATAGGTATAATTTCTACATTTATTATATTTATAAATCCTAAGTTTTTCTTGAATTTAATATACGGCGAATCACTAGGGGCTAATTATATAAGAGTTTTATCTCCGTTTATGTTGTTGTTTTTTATAAATACTCCTATTAGTAATTCACTTCAAGCATTAGATAAAAGTAAGGAATCTTTTATTATCACTATAATTGTTAGTTTTATAAGACTAATTGTTATATTTGTTAGTTCATTATTTAAAATTGGTATGTATGGTCTTATATTTGGAATAATTACTTCTCTTATTATTTCTACTTACTTAAATACTTTAGCTTTAAAAAAGGCTTTAAATGAGATTTAGTCACAACCTTCACCTATATTACACGGACTAGTTCCATAAAGTTTTCCAAATGTATTATAAAATTCATTATATAATGTATCATATTGATTTTGTGTCATTTCTGAATATTTATTTTGTCCTTCTTCTAAAGTTCTACTTATTCCTTTAGCCTCCACTACTTCATTATTTCTTATAGTTATAAAAAATGGCATATAGATTCTTTTTTCATTAGTGTTATAAGTATTACCTTCACTATCAGTTAAAACATAGTCACTTAAATATTCACTTAAATTATCCAATAATTCATAATATTCTTTAGAACCATTACTTACTTTTACTAAAGTTTTATCTTTTGCTTCATAATTTGATTTATCATCATCAAGTTCTAAATAATATATAGTATCAATATCTAGTTTTTTTGCAACATCTAACATTGGACTTAACATATTTCTACACCACGGACACCAATTAGCTCCTACATATATTATTGCTTTTTTTGATTTTAATAAGTCATTTGCTTCTTTTACTGTAATGTATTTTATTGGATTATCTTCACTAATAGAAACATCATTATAAAGCATACCATCACTTTCTCTTATAGTACCATTTAACTTTTCATACTCTTCTTTAAATTTAATTGCATCTGTATTTACTTCTTCTTTTTTTCTAAATATAAAAAAGCACGAAACAATAATTAAAATTACTATTACAAATATTAAAATTAAACTTCTCTTTTTCACTTTTACTCCTTTCATAAACTATTATATAAAATTTAAGAGTAAAAATAAATAACTAAATTAAAAAGCAACCGATTTTAGGCTACTTTTTTAATAAATCTACTAAATATAATTCATCTTTATCGTGTTTTCTTTTATAGACTTTATATTTCTTAATATTTTTTATTAACATTGTCTTTACCATAATATTCTTTTAAAAATTCAGAAGACTGATCATATTTTTTTCCATTATATTTAATATTCTTTTTTGCAAATACTTTTGGTGATTGAAAACTCTTTACTTTTTCATATTCTTTTTCTAAACCTTCATTTAATATTAGAAGTATTTCAAGTTCTGGTTTTGTGCAATATTTATATATTTCTTTATTTGAAACAATGCTTTTTAAATCACTAGGAATAGTTAATTTATCGCTTTGTTTATCGCCCACTCTATAAATTTTAACTGGCTGATTATAGTGTTTTAGTTCAGATTTAATTGTAGGATTTGATAGTTGTCTTATAGGATATGGTCTTCTTCCAATTAAATCATTTCTTGTAAAACAAAGAGCATTTGCATCTAATAAAAGATTTAATAATACCTCTTCATTTTGTCCTTCACACATTAATAGTATTCTCATTACATTAATTCCTTTTTAAAATTCATAAGTGCATCATAACTTACATTAGTATTAAATTCATTATTATAAAATTTATTACTTTTAGATAATTCTGTTCTAAATTTATAATTTTCGTGCATATTCTCTAATTTAATAACTTCTTCATATTTACTAATATAGATATTATCACTTCTATTAAATAAATCTAGTATTTCACAATAATGTGTAGTAAAAATTAAAGTAGCATTATTTTTATTTACTGATTTATCTTTATATAAATTTACTAAATTTTCTACTAATGTTTTATGAAAGTGATTTTCAATTTCATCTATTATTAAATCTGTGCCAGTTTTTAAAGAATAAACTACAAATGTAAATAAACCAAAACCCTTTGTTGTTCCACTTGATAATATTTCATATAATGTTGTACTTGAAACTTCTTTTGTCGTTCCATTTGTATAAATAACTTTATATTTATTTTCATTTAACATTTTTATATTATCTAAATGTTCATCAAATATTTTTAATAAAGGTGTTATAATAGATAGGTTTTCATTTAAAAGTTTGTAAACATTAAACGCTTTAGCATAATCTCTATATATATAATCATCACTTGGACAATATATTCCTCTTAATGAAATATCTTTTAGCAATAAATATAACATAGATGTATCTTCTGGAAGTTTAACTTCTTGCTTTACTTCTTCAAATTTATCATAATTAAATAATTCTCTTATATGTGCTTTTTTATATTCTCTTTTATATAATTTTTCATTTTTAAAGAAAACAGATATGTCTACAGAATTTTTATTTTTCTCTAAATCTAATAAATATCTATATATTGTTCCTTCATAATAAAATGTAATATCTAAATTTATTGTTTTATCAATAAATTCAAAAATGTTTTTTGAACTATTAATTCTAAAATTTGAAAAAATATCATAAACTACTGATAATAATTCTACAACTGTAGTTTTTCCAGATGCATTTTTACCTATTATTCCTAATGTACTAAATACATATAAATCATCATCTATTTTTTCTAATTCAAATTCTTTATCTTCTATAGTTTTATTTGCTGTTGGTATAAAAGATATTGTAAAGTTTTTATCACATAATTTAAAGTTATTAGCAACAATTTTTAATATTTTCACTTTTGTTCCTCCTGTATTTAATTATATCACATTTTTTAATAAAAAACATTTTTTTTGTTAATTTTGTAATTATATTAATATTATATGCAAAAAAATTAAAAAAACTACCAAATATATTGATAGTTATTAATAAACTATATACATTATTATAGTTCCTAGTATTAGAAAAGGTCCAAAAGGTATTATTCCTTCTTTGTTTTTTCTTAATATGAATATACTTGCTATTAAAGCTAATATAGATGAAAGGGCTAAACTTGGTAAGGCATCTTTCATTTTTAATGTAAGGCCAATTAAAAGCATTAGTTTTATATCTCCTCCACCTAAAGATTCTCTTTTAAATATTTTGTCACCTATTAATTTTATTATAAGCATAAATGTAAATAAAATAGCAGAATTTACTAAATAAGGGATTATATTATCTTTATAAATAACCCTTATAAGTAACATAAGTAAAGTACCTATTAAAATTACTCTGTCACTTATATAGTAATATTTAAAATCTGTATTACAAGTAATTATTAAAACACTAAATAATACTATTAATATGAAAAAGTGTCTAGTAAAACCACATACAAGATATGTTAGTAAAAAAAGCAGACCAGTTATTAATTCAGTTATAAAGTAAGAAGGACTTATTTTTTCTTTACAATAGGCACATTTTCCGTGAAGAACTATATAAGAAAAAAGTGGTATGTTCATATACCACTTTAGTGGCTTTTTACATTTTGGGCAAAAACTTCTTGGCTTTATTATGCTTATTTTATTAGGAATTCTATAAGATATACAAGCATAAAAACTACCTAACATTACGCCTAATATAAATATATATACACTTATTAAAATTTCCATATTGCCTCCTAACCTGCTGTTGTGATTATTTCAGAACCTATATTATACATTGGACCTAAAATAGATATCATAACAGTTCCTACAATACCAGCGAGAACTACCATAAGAATTGGCTCGACTAAAGTTTTTAATGTATTTGCAAGGGCTCGTTGTTCTCTTTCATAATAATCTGATACTCTTTCTAGCATACTACTTAAATCTCCAGTTCCTTCTCCAGTAGTTATCATATAATATGCAAGTGGTGGAACAGCCCAGTTGTCTTTAAATGAAAGGCTTATTTTTTCTCCTCTTAATAAATTAGATATTGTATCATACATTATCATTTTGTAAAATTCATTATCAGTTATTTTACTTAATATATCTATACTATCAGTAAGTAAAATGTTGTTTTTGTTTAAAACTGCAAATGTTTTAGCAAATAAAGTCATTTCATTATATATTATTAAATTTCCAACAACTGGAAGATGCATATAAATATACTGCATTACCGTTCTAAAAGGTTTTACCTTTTTATATAAAATTCTATATATTATAAGTATTAGTATTATTCCTAATAATATAGTAATTATATTTTGTTTTAAGAAAATAGACATTCCTATTAGACTTTTTGTTATACCAGTAATTTCAGAACCTAAACTTTTGTATATTTTTTCAAATTCTGGTATTAAGTAAATCATCATAAATGCAACTACAACTAAAGCAAAAATCAATATTACAGATGGATATGTAAGTGCACTTACCATTTGTTTTCTTGTTTCTTCTTTTTCTTCATAGTAACCACTCATATTGTCTAGTGTTCCTTCTAAATCTCCAATTAATTCTGCAGCTTTTATCATATTAATTAAAAGAGCTGGAAATACATTTCCTTGTTTTTTTAATGCTTCACTAAAAGATTCCCCCATAGATAATTCATATATAATTGAATCATATATTTTCTTATATTTTCTTCTTTTATCTTGTGTTGCTAATATTTTAACTGCATCTGTTAAAGGCACTCCACTTTTTAAATATGTCGATAGTTGGGCTAACCAATATATTAAATCCTTCGTATTCATTTGCTTATCTAAGTATCTACTTTCTCCGTGTAATAAATTTATCCACCAATTTGTCTTTATTTCATATACTTCAAAACCATTATCAAGTAAATATGTATGAACATCTAATCTAGATAAAGCAGCAAAATACCCTTTCACTAACTTACCTTCTATATTTCTTGCTAAATATTCATATGTAAGTTTTTTATCAGTCTTTTCAGCATCTTTTCCAAATTTATCTATAAGTAATACTTCAAGTTCTCTTTCTTTCTTATTCTTATAATGTTTTACTATAGATAGATTATTCCATTTATTAATAAAATAATCTTTAATCTTATTAGGTGTATGAGTAAAAAAGTAAGATATTCTTTCAGTTACATTTTTAAATTTCTTAGCAATTATATCTACAAAATCACTTAATGATCTAACTAAAAATACAGGAAGTTCATAGAAAGATATTTGTACAACTCTTATAAAACCTTTATATATAGCTTTAAATAATAAATAGATTTCATTAAATATAAATTTAAGAAAATACTTATATATAAACATACATATATATACTAAAGCATAATATACATAACTTACAAATGTAATTATTCTTGTTAATAAAAAGTCAAATGTTTTGAATAAACCAATAGAAATATATTTACCAGTAGTACTAATTTCTTTACCTATTTTCTTTATAATATTTAAAATTACCTTAATAAATAAAGAGATATATGTAATAATAGTTTTAAATATATTTGTAATGTTTTTCACAATATACCTCCTCTTTATTCTTTAATTTAAGTATATCATATTAAGGTAAAAATTTAAAGAAAAAATAGTATTTTAACATACTATTTACTATAAACATATATTATCTTTAGTTAACTTTATTTTATGAATTTCATTTTGTTTGTAATTTTCTTTAGTTTTTACTTTTATATAATTAGCTGTGTGTCCATAGATATATCCATCTTTTTCTTCTTCAAATAAAACTTCCAATTCTTTATTATAGTATTTCTTATAAAAGTCCATTTCTAATGTATTAGATATTTCTATTAGTTCTTTAACTCTTTTCTTTTTAGTTAAGTCATCTATTTTTCCTTCCATTTTACTTGCAGGGGTATTATATCTATCTGAATAAGGAAAAACGTGTACTTTAGTAAAATGAACTTTCTTTATAAATTCGATACTTTCATTAAATAATTCATCTGTTTCTGTTGGAAAACCTACTATTACATCTGTAGTAATACTTAAGTCTTTTTTTACTTTTCTTAAATGTTCTATTTTATTTAAGAAAAATTCTTTATTATATTTTCTATTCATTTTTTTAAGAATTTCATCACTTCCAGACTGTAAAGGTATATGTAAATGTGGAACTATTTTGTCACTTTTTTCAATTATGTTTATTACTCTTTCATTTAATTCATTAACTTCTATTGAAGATATTCTCACTCTATATAAATTTGGTATTTTTATTAAATCTTCTAAAAGTAAGGCAAAATCATAACCATTATCATTATATGCTCCTGTATGAATTCCAGTTAGGACAATTTCTTTATAACCATTACTAACTAATTTGTTTACTTCTTTTATAATACTTTCTTTTTTCTTACTTCTAACTCTACCTCTTACATATGGAATTATGCAGTAAGTACAAAAGTTATCACATCCATCTTCTATTTTAACAAATGCACGTGTTTTATTATGTACACTTTCTATAACATCTTCTTCAAATACTCTAGTGTTTAAATCATTAAATTCTTCTTTTCTTTTTTTATTTTCTAAATAATCTTCTAAATATTCAACAATTTTACCTTTATTTAAATTACCTATAATTATATCTGCATCTATTAAATTTAAAGAATCGTTAAGTCTTTTATTTTCTACAAAACAACCACATACTATTAATATAGAATTTGGATGTTCTTTTCTTATTTTGTGTATCATTTGTCTACTTTTTCTATCAGACATATTTGTAACTGTACAAGTATTTACTACATATATATCTGCATTTTCTTCACTATATAAATAGCCTTTTTTTATAAAAAGACTATATATTATTTCACTTTCATAACTATTTACTTTGCATCCTAATGTTTTTATATTAAATGTCATAATGCTTCTCTAAACTCCTTTAAGGCCTTTAAGAATTCTTCTTCTTTGTAATAAGGTCTATCATTTTCTTCTTTATGTGTTTCTATTTTGTTAGTATCAACTTTTCCTATTCTTATTCCCCCTAGATTTTCTTCACTTTCATAACTTATAACTGAATTACTTGCTCTTCTTAAAAGTTCTTCATAACTTATAATTGCTTTGTCTTCTTGTTCTTTTTCATAAGCCATTATTTCTTCTTCATGTTCTTTCATTTTTCCACTTTTTTCTAAATCATTTAATCTTTCTTCTAATTCTTCACTACTTATTATAGATAATTCTTCTTGTTCATCTTCATATCTATCTATATTATCATTTTTTGTTTCTTCAAAATTAAATTTTTGTTGTTCAATTTTAGGTTTTTCTTCTTTTAGAGTTTCCTTTTCTATTTCTTTTATTTCCTCTTTTATTTCTTCTACTTCTCTTTTAGACATATTTGATTTACTGTGTTGTCTCATTATTTCTTCATATTCTTTTTCTTCATCACTTTTGTCTGTAATTTGCATTAAAATAAGATAGGCAAGTATTATTAAAATAATCAATATTATAATACAAAGAAATACTAAAAAACCGTCTCCACTTACAAATAATTCTAAAACTTTTTTCATAAAATATCACCCTTTTAAATAATTAATTATTGAACATACATAAATTATTACTGTTTCTGTTCTTAATACATTTTTTCCTAAAGAAGTTTTAGTAAAACCATTTTTATATATTACATCTTCTTCTGTTTTACTTATCCCACCTTCTGGTCCAAATACTAATGATATTCTATCACATAATGTGTTAAGATTTAACACTTCTTTTATCTGTTTTACATTTTCTTCGTCAAGTGAGCACAATATATTTACACCATTTACCCTAGATATTTCCGAAGGTTTTACTATATTTTTTATTATTGGAATTTTTAATCTTCTACTTTGTTCACTTGCTTCTTTTGCTATTTTTCTCCATCTTTCTAATTTCTTATCAATTTTGTCTTTTGGTATTTTATATTTACACCGTTCAAATTCAACTGGTATAAATTCACATACCCCCATTTCTGTGCCTTTTTCTATTACAAAACTCATTTTTTCTTCTTGCAATATAGGAATGTAAGCTATTATATTTATGTTTTCTGTTTCTTTTTTATATATATCTATTATAGTTACTGATTTTAAGTCTTCATTTAATTTACATCTATAAGATATATCATTATAATTCACAATTACTATATCACCATTAGATAACCTCATAACATTTTTAATATGATGATAGTCTTCTATATTAAGTAGTAATACATCTTTTTCTCTTTTTTTACTAAAATATTGTTGCATACTTAAATTATAATAAAATTTCATAAAATTGTAAATATAAATGCTTGTTTATATCATTATTTTATAGTAAAATTATTAATAGAATAAGAAGGTGGAAGATGAAAGAATTTGATTTTGAAAAAATACCTATTGTAGAAATAGCAAATGAAATAATAATTGATGCAGTAAATAAAGGGGCTAGTGATATACACTTTGATCCTAGTAAAGATGATTTGAAAATACGTTTTAGGATAGATGGAATTTTATCAGACTATGGTATTGTACCTAATAAATATAAAAGAAATATGATAAGTCGTATTAAAATGATAGCTGAAATGAATATAATGGAAACTCGTCTTCCACAAGATGGGGCTATTAAAAGTAAAATTGGCGATAGATTGTTAGACCTTCGTGTTTCTACTCTTCCTACAAATAATGCTGAAAAAATAGTTATAAGAATACTTGATTATAGTATGAGTTTAGCTGGACTTGATAATTTAGGATTTAGTAAAGAAAGTATGGAAAAAATTAATAAGTTAATTCGTATTCCAAATGGTATTATACTTGTTACTGGGGCTACTGGTACTGGTAAAACTACTACACTTTATTCTATTTTACAAAAACTAAATACAGAAAGTGTAAATATTATAACTGTTGAAGATCCAGTAGAAATGGATATTGCTGGAATTAATCAAGTTCAAGTTCAAACTGAAATAGGACTTACTTTTGCTACTGTTTTAAGAAGTATTTTAAGACAAGATCCAAATATTATAATGATTGGTGAAATTCGTGATGATGAAACTGCAAGAATTGCCGTAAGGGCTTCAATTACTGGGCATTTAGTTTTAAGTACACTACACACTAATAACAGCTTAAATACAATTGAACGTTTAACAGATATGGACGTTGAAAGATATTTGTTAGGTAGTAGTTTAGAGGGCATCATTTCTCAAAGACTTGCTCGTCAAGTGTGTCCATATTGTAGGATTAAAAGGGCTACTACACCTTATGAAAAGGAAGTTTTCAAAACAGTATTAGGACGTGATGTTGAAGAGATGTACGTTGCAAGTAAGGAAGGTTGCGATAAATGTAATCACGGTTATAGAGGAAGACTTGCTATTTTAGAGGTTCTAATTATGAACGACAAAATAAAAGACGCGATTACCAATAGTGCACCTAAACATGTGCTTAAAGATTTGGTTTATACTGGAGAAGTTGTTACACTTTTACAAGATGGACTTAATAAAGTTCTACTTGGAGAAACTACTTTTGAAGAAATACTAAAAATAATAGATTTGGAAAATGATATGACAGCATATAAAGATGATAATTTAAAGACAAATTTAAAAATTGCAGAAAATGCACATAAAAAACAAGAAAATGTTACTAATGAAATAGAAACTTTAGAATTTTAGAAAGACTTTAATGTCTTTTTTTATAGAAAAACTCTATTAAAATTAATAGAGTTTTTAGCATTTACAACCGAGATTATTTATAGCTCGCACCACTCGGAAGCGATTAACATTTATTTGTAATGTAATAATAATGTACTATAACTTATATCTAAAGTCAAGTTTCATTTTTAAATATTTGCACTATAATTTTGAGAATCTACTTTGTTTACATAATCTTAAAGTACGATTCAAGTCTTCTTCTTTAACATCTATTCCACAATATAGTCTTTCTTCATATGTCGGTACATCCATAATTTTTAAAATTTGTTCTAATTTCTCATAACTTTCATTAGTACTATCAATTGCTTTTAAATAAGTAAAAGTTGGAGGCATTTTTCCTGGTTCATAACCTCTTACTAAATTAGATAGAATAAAATGTTTAGATAATTCTAGTAAATTTGGTGCATAGTTTTCAATTTCTAATAATGTAGAATATAATATTCTGTGAGCATCTATTTCTGCTTGTCTTTCAAAAAACGCATATGGATAAAGATCGTCATTTTGTGTGTAACTTGAGGCAAAAGGAGTACCTACAAATGACAGCCACAATATACTTTCTTCAACACTAGTAACATCTTTATTACCTGAAAGCACCTCATTTACTTTTCTTGCTTGTAGTGCGTGGACTACCTCGTGTATTACTGGTTGACTTAACGAATAGTAAAACAATATAGGTCCTTTATCTCCAGTTTTCACATATAAATCTTTATTATTTTCAAGATATGAGATTACACTGCTTAAATAAATTGTTATTTTTTCTCCTTCACTAGTTGCCTCATATAAAGCTAAATTCTTAATATTGAAATCAGTATCATTTACTTTTACTTTTATTTTATCACTTAAACCAAATATACTTATTAATAATCTTGCTAGATTTTTTAGATAAGATATTTCATAAAATAAGTCTTTTCTAGATTTTATATATAAACCTAGTATTTCCCTTCTTTCTTCTTTTGTTATTGGATAATTAAATAATTCAAATTTCATTTTTCTCTCCTTTAATTTTATTTTTGTTTTTTCACTAATATCTACAATATAGCCTTATTTTTAATTAAGTTCTACCATTTAATAGTCATATATTAATTTTAATATTTCTTCTCTCATTATATACCCCACGATTTTGAAATTTCAGTTTCATTATATAAATTATATAGATTTTGTATTTCTTCATTAGTTAATGGTAATCCACAATATGCTCTTTCTTCAAATGAAAGATGAGGAACATGAAACATATAAGAACTTATAAATTTCGCTTCAATAGCTTTAGTGCCTGCCTCTTTAGCAAATGTTATTGTTGGACTATTAGTTTTATCATAACCTCTTATAGTATTTCTAATAATTGCCCCTTTAACATAATCTATTAATGTAGGAATGAATACTTTAACTAAAGATAATAATGAATATAAATATTTATAAGAATCTATTTCAGCAAATCTTTCTTTTGGACAAATATTATATGTATCTTCATTATAATCTAATTTTGAAGTCATTTTTATTATAAAATTCTTCATAAGATCTGTTTCATATTTTTCCATACTTACTATTTTACTTTGCACAGCGTGCATTACTTCATGTAATACTATTTGAGTTACAAGTGCATTTAAAAAAATTCTTCTTTCTAATATATTAAATATAGAATTATCTTCTTCTCTTTTAGTTAAATAACTTTTTAAATTGTCATAACAAATTGTTATTCTTTTTGAATCTCTTTCATATGTAGCAACAGTAGTATTATTTATGTATTTTTCACGTTTTTCAAGACTATTTACTTCATTTTGAAGTTCCATACCATCTACTAATATTTCTACTAGTTTATCTATATAAGCCATATAGGATGTTTTTCCTTTTATAGAGTAGTCAAATAATAATTTTAATATTTCTTCTTCCATTTTAACCCCCATTAAAACTAATATAATTGTACCATATAATGTTCAAAAAGTCAAATTAACGTTTCTTTAAAGCTTTAACAAATTCATCAAAATAACTTGAATATTTAGTTTCATAAAACTTATCAACAAATAGATTATGTTCTATATTACTTATATGTAAGCCATAGTATATTCTTTCTTCTAATGTTAAGTATAAGTTACTATTTAAATAAGAAGATAATACTAACTTTCCAAAACCAAAGCTATCAACTTTACTAGTAAAATCAATTGTTGGCGAAACTGAAGATTTATTATAACCTCTTAATGTATGATAAATTATAGATCCTTTGGTGTAATCTATTAAATTAGGTACTTTATCTTTTATTCTTTCTAAAACATCAAGCATTATTTTAAATGAATCAATGTCAGCAAATCTTTCATTTGGAGATATTGAATATAATATGTCTTCATCTATTCTTCTTATTCTAGAAATATATAATATCAAATTTTTTAAATTAGGTGGTGTATTTCCACTTATTAAATCTTCCACCATTTTTTCCTGTTCCACGTGTACTAATTCATGTAAGATAATTTGAGTAAATACATAATTTTTATATAATATTTTTTCAAAATCATTAAACATACCTTTAAATACATTATGTTTATTTATATATTTATAGATATTATCTAAATAAACTACTATTTCTTTTTTACTACTATAATAGGCTAAATCACTATTTATTTTGCTTTTTCTTTTTTTAATTAAATATAAATAATCTTGTAAATTTCTATCACTACCCATTATTACAGCTAACTTTAGTATATAATACATATCAGCCATTTTTCCATCTAAAGAATAGTCTATAAGTAATTTTAGTATTTCTTCTTCCATTTTTTCCCCTTAAGAAAAAAGCTATTTAGTAATAACTTCCATAGCCTTTTTAACTTTTAAATCATAAGCAATAAATTCTCTATCGCCTATTTCTTTTAAGAAATCTTCTTCAGTCATTTGATATCTTTTTGCTAATTCTTTTGTATAATCTTCTACTTCTTTATCAGTAACTTCTATTTTTTCTTCTTTTATGATTTGTTCTATACATAAACGATATCTTACTCTTTTAGTGGCTTCTGGTGTGAATTTTTCTTTTAAACCTGCTTCATCTAAATTTAGCATTTTTAAATATACATCAACTTTCATTCCTTCCACTTCAAGTCTTTCACTAAAATCGTCAAACATCCTATCTTTTTCTTCTTCTATCATTTCTTTAGGAACATCAATTTTAGCATCTTCACTTATTTTAGTAAGACATTTTTCAAAATATTCGTCTTCCATATCTCTTTGTTTATGCGCTAAAATAGATTTTTTAATATAGTCTTTTAAAGTTTCTAATGAATCAACACCAGTAATGGCTAAATCGTCAAAAAATTCTTTGTTGTATTCTGGATAAACTCTTGTCTTTATATCATTTACTTTAACTTTAAAAACTACTTCTTTTCCTTTTAAGTCATCATTATGATAGTTTTCTGGAAATTTTAAATTTAGGTCTTTTTCTTCACCTTTTTTTAGTCCGATTAGACCTTCTTCAAAACCAGGAATAAATGTATTAGAACCAATTACTAAAGAATAACCTGTATCTTTTCCTCCATCAAAAGGAGTGCCATCTTTAAATCCTTCATAATCTATATTAACTTCATCATTGTTTTCTACTGCACCTTCTTTATCTTTAAGTTCCACATATCTTTCTCTTAAATGACCAAGTTCGTGTTCTATTTCTTCATCTGTAGCTTCCACTTTTGGTTTTTCTATATTTAAGTCTTTATATTTACCTAATTTTACTTCAGGTTTTTCTGTTATATGAAATGTTATTTCTAAATGTTCTTCATCTACTTCTTTTATGTCTATACCAGGACGACACGCGATGTTTAAATCTGGATTTTCTTCTAACATTTTTGCATATAATTTATTTATAGAGTGATCTACTGCATCAATTACTAAAGCACTTATTCCATTTTTTTTGAAATAAACTTCTTTTGGTACTTGACCTTTTCTAAAGCCATCCATTTCAATTGTTGCTTTTTTATGCTCATATACGTGATCTAATATTTCTTTCCATTCAACACCTTTTATTCCAACAGTTATATCTTTCATTATTCCCTCCTACATAACTTTAACTATTTTTACTTTATATACTCCTTCAGGACTACTTACTTCTACTACACTTCCGACTTTTTTGTTTAGTATTGCAGACGCGATTGGACTTTCATTAGAAATCTTATTATTGAAAGGATCTGCTTCTTGACTACCTACAATTCTGTATTCTTCTGTGTCATCTTCTCCTTCATATTGTAGTACAACTGTACTTCCTATATTAACTATATCTTTATCTTTAGAGTCATCATCTATTATTTGAGAATGCTCTAAAATGTTTTCTATTTCTTTAATTCTTGCTTCTAATTTTCCTTGTTCTTCACGAGCACTGTCATATTCAGCATTTTCACTTAAATCTCCTAAAGCACGTGCTTCTTTTAAAGCATTTAAAACTTCTTTTCTTTTATCTGTTTTAAGATAACTAAGTTCAGTTTCAAGTTCTAAATATCCTTCATTTGTAAGGAAAAATTCTTTTTGTTTCATTTTTATATTCTTCTCCTTTAACATTAATCAATAATACCAAAAAAGTGATTTTTTGTCAACATATTTTAACCCTTATTATGTCATATTTTTGTACTTTAAATGGTACTTTTAGTTTTAACTTTTCTTGTGGATGTTTTGCTTCATTTACATTTTCTCCATCCATATTTATTAATTCGTTTACTTTAAATTCTTGAGGGGATATATTAGGTCCAAAGACTTCTACTGTATCTCCTACTTTAAAATTGTTTCTTTGTTCAATTATAGCATACCCATCTATATAATCTAATACTACTGCTAGAAAATCTTGATTTGATACTTCTTGTCTTCCTACATAGTATTGTTCATTTACATTTGGTTCTTTATTAAAAAATTGTTCTATATTTTCTCTATTACTTACACGATTTATTACTTTTTTATAGTAATTTAATTTATCACTTGTAAGAGTATTATTTTCTATTTCTTTTACTACATTTTTATATGCATTTACTACTGTTGCAATGTAGTATAAACTTCTCATCCTTCCTTCAATTTTTAATGAATCTACACCTATATCAATTATGTCTTTAATGTAGTCTATCATAGATAAGTCTTTTGAACATATTTGAAAGTCATCAAATTCACTATTTTCAAACATAAATCTACATACTTGACTGCAACCTCCTCGATTTGAGTCTCTTAATGTAACATAGTTTGATAAAACACATCTACCACTATAACTAGTACACATAGCCCCGTGAATAAACATTTCTAGTTCAATGTCACAGTTTTTTTTGATGTCTATTATATCTATTTTAGAACACTCACGTGCAAGTACTACTCTTGTTACACCAAGACTTTTCCAAAATTTGACTGTTTCTTTATTTACACTTGATTCTTGAGTACTTATATGTATTTGTGGTTTTAGTTTTAGTTCATTTATTCTTTTTATTACAGCTAAATCACTTACTATATAAGCATCTATATTTATATCACTTAGTTTTTTTAGGTAATCATCTAGTTTAAGTAAGTCTTCATTGTGCATTAGTATATTTACTGTTACATACACTTTTTTACCTAATTTATGGGCAAATTCAACACCTTCTTTTATTTCGTCAATAGTGTAATTTTTAGCATTAGCTCTTAAACTGTAAACTTTTCCACCCAAGTAAACTGCATCAGCCCCATAAATACAGGCCCATTTGAGGCGCTCCAAATCACCTGCTGGACTTAATATTTCTGTCATTTTTCTTCACCTACTTTGTATCCAATTTTATTTAAAAAAAAGTAATTTTCTGTACTTAAATTAATACTATCACTTTTGTAATTCTTTAGTATTTCTTCACTTTCTTCTTTATTCATATTACTTAAATTAATAATAAAATTCATTTTATCTAATTCTTTTTTATAAGAAAAAGCACTAAAAATATTTTTGTCAAATATAATAGTTCCATCTTTTTCTTCTTTAATTATTAATTCTTTTTTACTAATAGATTCTTTTATATTAAGAATATTACTTCCTTTAATACCTTTATATTCATAGTAACTACTTATTAAGTGTCTTTTACTATACATTAAAGCATTTCTTGCTATTAAAAAATAAAATAAGTTACTTTGAGTTTTATTTATTATTTCTATTAATTCTTCTTTAGTAAGTTCATTAGATACAACTACATTTTTTAAATTTAATGTGTAAAAATAATTTATACTATCATAATTATTTATAATATGATTTTGATATATTACTATTTTTTCTTTATCAATTAGATTTATTAGTCCTAAGTCTTCTATAAAGAAATACTTTATATTATTAAGACTATCTATATAATTTTTTATTACATCTATATCTTTCTTATGAAGAAATTTATTAATTATTACAGAAACACTTTTGTTTTTTGATATTTCATTTATTTCATTAGTAGTAAAATATACATCAAAACCTATACTAAAGTCTTTTAAAGGTAGTATTAGGTTTTCATTTATTATATTTAGATTTTTATTATTTGGAATTATATAGTACATAATTATCTCCTTAATATTACAAGAGTGTCTCCTACACTTACTTTTTCTACTTTAAATTCTGTTTGTTCGTCTAAATAATCTAAAAAGGCTTCTATTTTTCTTACTAAACTTCTTAAATTGCGAGAAGTTATACTTTCACTTTTACCTACTAAACCATGAAAAGCTAGATTGTCTATTATTATGCTTCCATTTTCTTTTAGATTATTTTTGTAGTGATCAACGAATTTCATATTTTGGGCTTTTGCTCCATCTATAAATATAAGGTCATATTTTTCATTTAGTGTTATGTTTAAAGCGTCATCATTTATTATAGTTATTTTATCATTTAAATGAGCTTTATCTATATTTGTAAGAGCTACCTTGTATCTTTCTTTGTCTCTTTCTATTGTTGTTACTTTATCTGTTACATTAGCCATTAAAATTGTGCTGTAACAAATAGCTGAACCTATTTCTAGAATGGTTTTTACATTATTTTCTTTTATATAATTAATTATATAATTGATACTATCTTTTTCTATTATTGGAACTTTATTTATTTTAGCATAATCTTCCATTTCTTTTATTAAATTATTCATATGTAAGCCACAATCCTTCTTCTTTTAAACGACTTACTGTTTCTTCGTGTTCTTCATTTGTTTCACTAAAGTAAGTTTTTAAGTTTTTGTCTGAAGCAAAGAAGAAATAGTTATGTTTATTTGGATTTAAAGCAGAATAGATAGCATTTTCACTAGGATTACCAATTGGCCCCACTGGAAGGCCTACAAAACTACGGCATCTTGTGTTATATTTAGTAGAACAGTCATCTATTTCATCCATTGTAAGTTCTCTTTCGCCCATATTTATATTAAAGGCATAATAAGTTGAAACACAACTTTCTAAACTCCACCCAGCATTTAATCTATTCATAAATACACCAGCTATATCTAATCTATCATTATTATCATATGATTCTATTTCAATTATACTTGCAAGAGTAAGTATTTCGTGTACTGAAAAACCAGATTCTTCTATTTGAGACTTATATTTATCTAGTATTTCTTCAGTTCTATTTAAGAATTTTCTCATTATATCTATAGGTGTTGTATCTTTATAAAATATATAAGTATCTGGATATAAATAACCTTCTAAAGAATAATAAATGTCTTTATTTTTTATCTCATCAGTTAAAAACCAATATTCATTTATTAATGTATTTAAAGTTTCTTCATCTTCCATAGCATTTATAAATTCTTCTTTTGAAATATTAGTATTTTCACTTATTAAACTACTTAAATCTCTTACATTTTGTCCTTCAGTTAAAGTGATAGTTACAGTAGTTTGATTATCTTTTCCTCCATTTTTTAATTCATTATATATTTCTATTAGATTCATATTAGTATTTAATACATATTCTCCAGCCTTTAAATTGAATCCTCCATTTATTTTATCATAGATTTTCATTATTAAAGCACTTCTTATTAAGCCTTCATTTTCTAAATTGTCAAAAACATCACGAGCTAATTCTCCACTTTCTACTGTAAACACTTTATCTTTATTTTTGCTACTTACTGGGGTTGTATAAAAGAAAAAAACTCCTGCTAAACTAAAAAAAACTATTAAAATTAATAAAACTATTACTATTATAAACCTTTTTATATTAAACCTTCTTTTTACCATTATTTCTCCTCACTAGTTAATGTATTAACTATTTTTTCTACTAATTGCCACTCGTCATCATCTACTATTTTATTTATTCTTAATTTTCCTTCTTTATTTATATAATATGAAGAAGCATATGTAATTAATTCTGATTCATCGTTTCTTTCATCTTTAGTATAAACTATATAATTTTTACCATTTACGTCTTCTATATTGTATATTATTCTATATTCACATTTTTTATTATTTTCTAAAAGTATTAATTTGTTATTTTCCATAAAATTCACTTCCTATCTAAGTAACTTTGTAAGATTACACTAGATGCTAATTTATCTACTACTTCTTTTCTTTTCTCTCTTCTTGTATTGTTGCTGATTAACATATTGTTTACTACTGTTGTTGTATATCTTTCATCAATTAAAATGACTTCTTTTTTATATCTATTTTCTAATTCTTCTTTAAATTTATATGTTTCTATGCATCTTTTACTAATAGATCCATCTAAATTAAGAGGGTTACCTAAAACTATAAGTTCGATTTGATAAGTGTTAAATATTTCATCTAATTCTTTAAATAATTCTTCATTATTTTTATATCTTATAGTTTTTATAGGAGAAGCAATTATTTTATCTATATCACTTACACTTACACCTAAAGTAACACTTCCATAATCTAAACCTAATATTCTCATTTTGTATATTCCTTTAGCATTATTTCTATAATTTCTGAACGATTTAAGTCATTTATTTTCTTTCTTGAATTTTCAAAACTTGCTATGTAACCCATATCCCCTGAGATTAAATATTCAGTTATTTGCTTATATGCATTGTAGCCTTCACTTTCTAAAGAACGTATTATTTCTTTTAAAGTCTCTTTTATTTTTTCTTCTTTCATACAACCTCACTTCAAAAGTATTCTAACATTTTTTTGATATTTTTACAATATTTTACTTGTATTATATTACAGATATATGATATAATTTTTTTCGTAAAAAACAAATTTGGACCGTTAGCTCAGTTGGTAGAGCAACCGACTCTTAATCGGTGGGTCTAGGGTTCAAATCCCTAACGGTCCACCAGATAAAAAAACACTGCAAGCCCTTATATTTAAAGGGTTTGTTTTTGTTTATATATAAATTTTTTTACGTTGCTAACAAAAAATACTTTGATATAGAAAAAGCTATATAAAAGAAAATTTACTATAATACTCCTATCAAAGTGTAATTTCTTTCTCTAGCAATATCATATAGTAAATTATATAAAGATACCCAGTTATTATAATCACAGTCATCATCTGTTATAAAACCTGAATTATGATCCTTCATATATTGGTTGATATCTCGAATCATAACTGTACAAACTCTTTCAGTTATTAAATCTTTATTTTTTTTAATAAAATCTGATACTTCAAGTGTAACATACGTTCTTCTTCCTAATGAATACCTTAACGCAAGAATCATTAAATTTCCAAAACCTTCAATATCACTATTTATTTCTAACATTTTTTGTTTTCTCCTCACTTTCCAAAATACAATAACCATCTCTAGACTTTTGTATTTATCTTTTTTTCTTTTAATTCTTTTAATCTTATTATTATCTACATAAAGTTGAATTTGTATTTTTACTAATTTACTACTTTTTAATTCAGGTATTTTAATTACAATTGTTTCCATATCAGTAAGACTTGGTATTATACCTTTTTCATAACTTTGATAATTATTTACTATGGATGTTATTTCATTTTCTATGTTTTGGCCTTCTTCTTTATCTCAACCTTATCCCCCTTTGTTTTGTAAACTATTCTGTTTACAATTAAATAATAACATTTATAAATAATACTGTCAACTAAAAAATTGACAAAATAATTGATTTTTAAATTTTTTAGCTATATAATAAATTTAGAAAGGGGAAATTATAATGGAAAATATTGATTCCATTTTCAATGAAATTGCGGCACAAACCATAAAAAAATATAGAAAAGAAAAAAATATGAGTTTAGAAGATGTTACCAAAAATATGAAAAATCCTATTTCTAGACAAGCATTATTTAAATATGAAAACAATTTAGCTAGAATGAAAAATAGTATTTTTTCTGATATTTGTCAAGCTTTAAATTTAGATACTAATGAAATATGGAAAGAAATTAATCTTAAATCATTAAATGCAAGTTTAGATTTAACTTGGGAAAGAATGTAATTTTTCTACTAATGAAGAACGTTCATTAGATGATTATAGATATCATAATAGTTTAAATTTTAACGATTCTATACCTATAAATATTACAAATAACATCATACAAATACCAGTACTAAATACTATTAAAGCAGGGCTACCTATAGAAACACAAGAAGATATTATTGAATATATTGAGATACCAAAAGAGTGGACTAAAGGTGGAAAAAGTTTTTATGGTCTTAAAATAAGTGGTGATAGTATGTTTCCTAAATATAATAAAAAAGACATTGTTATATTTGAACGAACTATGACTACTCTATTGCTAATAATAAAGATTGTGCTGTTATGGTAAATGGATTTGATGCTACTTTTAAAAATGTAACTAAAGTGAAAGTGGTATAACACTTGTACCATTAAATTTGAATAATCAAGATAACTACTCACCTACTTTTTACAGTAAAGAGCAAATAGAAAGTTTACCTGTTAAAATCATTGGTATTGCTAGAAAAAAGAGGACAAGATTATGAAAGGAAGTGATAAAAAATGTGTAAATTAGGAGATGTAATTATAATTAAAGAATTTAAGAACGAAAATGGTGAAATAGTGTCAAGACATTCATTTGTAGTTATTAATGATGAACCAGACTTTGTAGAAGGTTTTAAATATGATTTTGTGTCCAATATGCTATGTAGTTTTCATAATGAAGATCACAAAAATAAAAAATTAAAATTTAAGGAAAATATGCCTGTTAAAGAAAATAAAATTTCTGGTGAACATATTAATGATAAAGAGGGTTATATTAAAGCAGATCAACTTTACTACTTTGATAAAAATACAATAGAATATAAAGTCATTGCGCATATTGACAATGAATTATTAGATGAACTTGTACAGTTAATACTTGAATTACAAAGTCAAGGCTTATTAAAACCCATATACACAAATATTATTGATAACGAAAAAATAGAAAATTAATTTGACAGATTTATTACATTTATGTTAAAATACAACTCATAAATATACATTTTTACTATTAAATAGTGTATAATATATTATGAGAGGAGTTGACTATGAAAGAAAAAAAGAATAATGTTTCAAGATTTCCTAAAGGCTTTTTTGCTAATATTAAACCTTCAAAAATCGTTCGTAGTAAAAACCCCGATGATTATGATAAACCATTTCAATGGAGCAAAAATGTTCTAAATGGAAAATCAAAAATAACGTTAGTAAGTAATAAACTAGTCAAGTAATACGACTAGTTTTATTATTAAACATAATTAAAAAAAATATGCTAAAATACGTGACAAATTGTTATATTAAATCATTATTTAGACAAAAAAGTCAATATTTGTCTAAAATAAAAATCCCCTGCTTGCTGGAACAAGTAAGAATCAGAGTTAAAAACTTCTAAAGAAAAAATAAACCTGTGAAGAATTACTTTTTCTTATGTATTAATTTTAACAAAAATATGGTCTATCTAAACATATTTATATATAAAAACACCAAAATTAAATGGTGTCTTTTTCATTGTTTTCTTCTGTACTTATACAAGTAAAATCTATATCATAATTATAAAACACAAACTTTTTATCTACTCTTATATCAGCTGCACATACTTTATCATCTAGCCTTAATTCCTTTATATACCCTTTTTCTTCTAATTCTTCTGAAGTTATGTTAAGGGGTAATTTCACATTTTTTTCTTTTATATAATTTAATACATCACTTTTTACTTCTTCTTTTAATGAAATATATTTGAGTTCATCTTTATAATAAGAAGCAAATGCATATATTCCTAATAAAATGCTCGTTACTAAAGTTGCCCATACTATCATAACTTTATTACTCATTAGCCATCCTTTCTTTCATTATAGCCTTCTGTTACATAATTATTACATTTTAAGTAAACGTCATAATGAATATCATCACTTTTATAAACTGCAACATATCCACTGCAAGAATCACCATTGTTATCTTTAAGTTTTCCTATGTAACCACTTCTATGTAGTCCACTTATCTTTATATATAATGTATCTATTCCAAGTTCATTATTATAAAAGTCGCTTACATATCTTTTAGAAGCTTCTCTTACTTTGTTTTCCATCTCGGCATAATTAGTTTCTGTTTGTGTAGATGTTTCACCATTTATAAGACCTACTTTTCTAAGACCTAGATAAGTTATAATTAAGCAAACTATAAAAATTAGCAAAAATACTATAAAAGCTACTAGCCCCCATCCATTTTTCTTTACCATTATTCTTCAACTCCTTTAGTCACTTTATCACAAACTGGACAAAATACTTTATCTTTCTTTTCTACTTTTAATCCTTTACATTTTTCACATATTTCTCCAGTTGGTTTATCCCACAAAGCATATTTACATTTTGGATAATTATCACATCCATAGAATTCTTTATTTTTTCTTGTTTTCTTAACTATAATATTACCACCACATTTAGGACATTTGCAAATAATTGTTGTTTCTTTTTTTTCTTTTGGGATGTATTTACATTCTGGGTATCCAGAACAAGCCACGAATTTACCGAATTTACCATATCTATAAACTAAATCTTTACCACATAATGGACATTTTTCTCCAGTTACTTCTGGCTCTTCTTTTTTCATTTCTTCAAATGCTTCTTTTACTAAAGGTTCAAAATCTTTATAAAACTTATCTAATAATTCATACCATACTTCTTTACCATCTGCAACTTTATCTAAATCAGTTTCCATATTACTTGTATATTCTACATTTATTATTTTACTAAAAAATTCTTGTAATTTATCTGTTACTTTTATACCTACATCAGTTGGAATAAATTTTTTCTCTTTAACTGTTATATATTTTCTTAATTTTAACACTTCTATTATTTTAACATAGGTACTAGGTCTTCCTATTCCTAAACTTTCTAATTCTTTTATTAGTTTTTCTTCGGTATATCTGCTAGGTGGTTCAGTAAAGTGACTAGTGTATTTTATTTCTTTACTTACTATTACTTTAGAATTAAAGTCAGTAAAATCAGGTAAATATATATCATTTGATTCCTCATATTCTCCATAAAGTTTTAAATAACCATCAAATATTTTTACAGAACCAGTTGCTGTGAATTTATAATCATTATTATCTAATGTTAAGGAAGTGCTGTTGTATTTAGCATCAGCCATTAAACTAGATAAAGCTCTTATATATATTAATTTGTATAATTTGTATTCATCTGGTGTAAGATACTCTTTTATGCTTTCTGGTGTTCTTAAAATGCTAGTTGGTCTAATCGCTTCGTGAGCGTCTTGTACATTTTCTTTATTTTTTATGAAATGAGGTTTACCTACAAATTCACTTCCATATTTATTTTTAATGTAATTTACTGCATCTTTTACAAAAACATCACTTAATCTTACTGAATCAGTTCTCATATAGGAAATCAAACCTACAGTTTCACTACCTATATTTTTACCTTCATATAACCCTTGGGCTAATCTCATTGTTTTTGAGGCACTGAAATTTAGTCTCGCACTTGCCATTTGGGTTAATGTGCTAGTTGTAAATGGAGGCTTACTCTTTTTGTTCTTTTCTTTTACATCAATATTTTCTATTTGAAATGCATTACTTAATTTACTTATTATATTTTTTGCATCTATTTCTTTTTTTATTTCTATTTTTTTATTTTTGTATTTTGTTAGTGTTGCTGTAAAATCATTAAAAACACCCTCAATTGTAAAGTATTCTTCACTTACAAAGGCTTCTATTTCTCTTTCTCTATCTACAATTAGTTTTAGGGCAACTGATTGAACACGACCAGCACTTTTGCCTTCAGTTTTATTTTGCATTAGTTTACTTAATCTAAATCCAATTATTCTATCTAAAATTCTTCTACTTTCTTGACTATGTACTAAATCCATATCTATTTCTCTTGGATGTTTAAATGCTTCTTTTATTGCACTTTCAGTTATTTCGTTAAATACTACTCTTCCATAATTATCTTTAAGGTTTAAAGTATCTTGTAAATGCCAACTAATTGCTTCTCCTTCACGGTCTGGATCGGTTGCAAGAATTACATAGTCACTATTTTTTGCTTCTTTTTCTAATTCTTTAACTAACTTACTTTTACCTGAAATAATCTTATAGTTTGGTTTAAAATTATCTGATAAATCCACCCCTAAACCATACTTACCAGAAGTAGACAAATCTCTTATATGGCCTTTACTAGAAGTTACTTTGTAATCTTTCCCTAAATACTTTTCGATAGTCTTACTTTTACTAGGACTTTCTACAATAACTAAATTTTTCATTTCTTTCACCTCAGTTTATACTAATATATGCACCCATTTAATATAATAGAAAAATAACCTATACTTGTCAAGTCATTTTAAAACTTGTGTTTACTACATAAATGTAAATTAATAAGTACAAAATTATATAGTTTTAACTATCCATTTTCCTTTTTTATTAGCCCCGATTCTTTCTATTAATCCCATATCAATAAGTGTTTTAATGTTTCTTTGTATTGTTCTTATATTAGTATCAAGTTTTCTTGAAATGGCTTCTTGTGTAATAATTGGAGAATTTATCATAAGTCTCATAATTGATTCTTGTGTTTCAGTTAAATTGTTGCTTTTTGTATTATTTTGCTTTTCAGTCATAAACTTATTTTCATTAAATGGAAATGTAACTCTTATGAAATTTGGGAAAAACTCAAAACAACTTTTGTCATAACTTTGTAAAATTCTTATTATTCCAGTTCCCATTTGTTCTACTAAATCTAAGTCGTTAAATACTTTCATTAATTCTTTATTTTTAGGTAAAGAATATCCTTCTAAAAACTCACTTTCTGTAATTGAAGGCTGTATGCCTCCATTTGAAGATATGACTAATTTATCGCTAAACATTTCAAATTTAGGTGCATATTCATTTGACCAATCATTATGTACGATGGCATTTACAACTGCTTCTCTTACTGCTTTAAAATCATACATTTTTATTTCTTTTCTTTCTGGATAATCTATTTTTGTAAATGTTCTATTTTCTATCTCTATTTTATTCAAAATATTATTTGTAGCTTTAACTATGGAACAGTTTCCAAAGTCTTCATTTTCAATTAAATCAACTGCATTAGTTCCTGCATATTTTCCAAATCTAATAGAAATGTTATTATTATCAGCAAGTAAATAAGCATTGTAGTTAAATTTTCCATCATCAGTATATAAATCTAATTGCTTTAAAAAATTATTATTAATTGTAAAACCTTTTTCTTCATAATATATTTTTAGTTGACTAAAAGTTAAATCTTGTCTAGGCGATACTATATTTCTTAAAGATGGTCTCATTTTTTTGTTAACTCTGTTATTTATCATATCATATGGCATACTTTGTACTGAACTTCCAACTCTAATAAATGAACTATCTGGAGTTAAGCCCATACCTCTTATATAATATGGATCATCAACACCTTTTGCTACTATTATTTTTATGTATTTTTTATCTCCTTCTTCTAAAACTAATACATCATAAAGTCCTAAAGTTGAAGGCACAATGTTATTTCTTATTCTGTCTTTTATAGTTCTTTGAAGTAAATCAATATTACCTTTAATTCCAACAACCTCGCCTTTGTCATTAACACCAATGTATATATTACCACCACTTGAATTTAGAAAAGAAATAACTTCCTTCTCTAAATCATCTGTTAATTTTACTTTAAATTCATTTCTAATATCTTCTACTACTCCTAACATAATTCTCCCTCCTTTAATTTTACGATATAATTATACCATGTCGCAATAAATGTCGCAATAAATGTCGCAATAAATGTCGTAAGAAATGTCGTAAGAAAACAATGATTTATATAATTTGTTTTTTCTCCTAGAATAAATCTTTTACATTTATCAATAAATATCACTACTTGGGTAGATTCTAAATTTATATACTTTATTAACGAACATACTATCATCTCCGTCAATAATTAAACTATAACACTAACGTTTGTGTATGTCAAGAAAATAAAACAAATTTTTTATATTTTTTTGGAGATGCAA
>CANRKW010000006.1 GCA_947631345.1 uncultured Bacilli bacterium
TCTACTAGGCATTTACAAGAATATTTAGATTTATTTAGATTTAGAAAAATAATAAAATATACAATAGAATATCTTAAACAAAATAAAGAAATGTATAATTATTCATTATTACAAACATCAAATATAAAAAATAAAAATGTATGTAAAAGGGAGATGCCTGTTGATGTTAGTGAAAATAATCATATGTCATTTGAATAATTCATCAGCACTTTTGTTCATAAGAGATAATAATTTTTATATAACCCTATTTCAATTATATCATTAACTTCTTGCACTTGGAATATTTTTATATTTTAATTTGACTTTATTATTTTATGATTCTAAATTATTTAAAGCTATAATTTTCTTTATTTTAGATTTTAAAGTAAAAGTAGTAACATAAATTAATATCATATGAAGTAAAAGTATTATTCCTGTATACATTAGAATATTATATATTGATATATAAATTGGATTTGTGATTTTTAATAATAAGAAGAAAATAAATAAAACTAATAAATGTGATAAAACAATAATTAAAATTAATTTTATTAAAATAATATTTTTAATTTTTGAACTTTTAAATCCCAAAATTTTTAGAAGTGCTAAATTTTTGTTTTCAGTGTGAATTAAGTTTTTTATTATATTTATTAAAAATACAGTTATTATTAATATAATTAATACACCAAAATATATATAATTTCTTTTAATATTATTTAATTCTTCTATTTCTTTTAAATCAGTTGTATCATATAAACTAGCATTATATCCTTTATCTATTAATTTATTAATTGTTTTATTTACATTAATGTATTTATCAATTACTATATAATATTTATTAGAATTTAAATTGTATATTTTTTGTAATTCATTATCATTTATATAAAATTGGGATGCATTGTTATCTGTAACACCTACTATTAAAAATTTATAGTCTGTATTATTTATTTTTACATTGATTTCTGTATTAATTAAATCTGTTACTTTTAAATTAAGTGATTTAAGTAACAATTTTGAAATAATAATTTCATTAGAATCATTTATACTTCTTCCATATATTATATTTTCATTATGATAAGCATTGATGGTATATGTATGTTCCTCTAATATTAATTTTTGATTAGAATATAAAGGATAATAATAATCAATATGATTAATTTCTTTTAAAATTGATATATCTTTTGTATTTAATTCTACTATTCTATTTCTTTCTTTTTTACCTACTACTTCATAGATTTGATAATCATAATATTTATAATTTATTAGTAAAGTAAGTAAAATAGATATTAAAAATACAAATAAACTTAAGAAGATTAAATATTTCTTTTTATCTCTAAAAGCATTAAAAATTATAAATTTCATAATAACCACTCATTCCTTTCACTTCGTTCAAGGCAGACATAGTCATAAAAATTATTATTTTTCAGACTAACTTCCTATCTATAGTAAATGCACCTATTAATATGTTAATAATGGTAGAAGCAAATAATATAGGTACTACTAATAAAATGGAACTATAGTTAATGTATAATGTCCATTTATTCATAATAAACGGAAAACAATATAGTATTAATATAGCTAAACCGTATAATATAACAAGTAACAATAATGATAATATTAGTGAAAAAATAAATTGTATTACTGCTGAAATAATAAATATTGCTTTTATATTTTTTTTGCTATAACCTAAAATAGATAACAATTTATAATTTGAAATATCTTCTTTTAACTCTTTAATAAATACTATAAATAAAAGTACAAATGAGATTATTAAGGCTATATAAATATATTTAACTACATTATTATGAATTTCTTTAAACCAAGCTTCATCTATATATGCTATTTCTTTGTATCCATATCCTAAATTATCGAGTTGTGATTTTACAAATTCCATATTTTCTAAATTATCTATTTCTATAGTTAAAGTTGTTTGATGGATTATATTATTGACTCCTCTTATTACATCGATATCATCTGAATAATAATTATTAATTATTTCCATCATACTATTATTAGTGACATAACATATATTTTCATCAAAATGTGTTTTATTATTTTTATAAAATTCTACAATTTTATAGTCTATGCTATATGTTTCTGTTTGAAAAGAACTTTGATAATTACTTGTTATAGTTTTATTTAAAAAATCTTTAATTTTAATTTTATTAAATATTGATAAATTTTTATAACTTATAGCATCTGTTGGGTAAAAATTCTCGGGACATACCATATAATTACCATCTTCGTCTGGAAAGTTAGTTCCATATACTATTTCTGGTAAAGAATCATTATTACTTGAATTTACTTCTATTTCCCCATTAAGATTATTTATTTTAAAATCATTAACAGTTAATATTGTTCTTTCTGCATATGTATTTACTACATTAGTGACGTGTGGGATGTTTCTTAATTCTTCTTTTTGTCTGTTTAACTCTTTATTTAATAAATTTATATATTCTTTATCTGTTTCTTCTAATTCTATATTAATGTCATTTTGAACATCTAGTTTTCTATAAGGTTTTACATCATAGATATCATTTTTTAAATATTCTTGTGAAGATAGATAATAACTACTAAATCCTAAAATTAAAAAAGCAGTTAAAGATATAAATATAATGTTAAATATAGTTTCTTTTCTTCTAATTTGAAACTTAATTGCTAATTTAAAATAATTTTTCATTTACTTACCTCTTTTATATATCCATTTTCAAGTTTTAATACAATATCTGCATAGTTTTTTACAGTATTACTATGACTAACAACTATAACACATTTACCATTTTTTGAAAGGTTTTTAAGTATTTTCATAATTTTTTCTTCATTTTCTGGATCTAATGAGCCTGTTGGTTCATCTGCTAATATGATACTAGGATTATTAATTAAGGCTCTTGCAATTGCTACTCTTTGTTGTTCTCCACCTGATAATTCTTTAGGATAGTGATTTATTCTATCTTTTAGTCCTAATTTTTCTAATATTTCAGAAGCTAATTTCTTTCTATCATTGTCTTTAATACTTTTATTGACATAAGTAGGAAGTAAAACATTTTCGTATGCTTTCATAAGAGGATTTAAGTAATATGACTGAAATATGAAACCAATTTCTTTATTTCTTATATTAGATTTTTCGTCGTCATTTAAATCCTTTGTATTTTTATTGTTAATTATTAGTTCTCCATCACTTAAAGGAAGTAATAGACCTAGTATTTGAATTAATGTTGATTTACCTGCCCCACTTTTACCTATAATACAATATAATGTATTTGGTTTGAAAACATAATCTATATTTTTTAAAACTTCTATAGTTTTTTTATTTTTGATATAATTTTTTGATATTTTACATAATTTTATCATTTATACCTCCATTTAGATAAGAATAACAATTATTTAAAAATTATTACACAGCTTTTAAGTTTAGTTACTGAATTTTTAAGATTAGTTTAATATTTAAATATTTTTAAGTTAATTCTATTTTAACATTTATCATTTAGATTTAATATATATAATTAAAAAAATCAATAAATAGCAGAACAAAATCTGAGTAATTATTGATTTTATAAAGAGTTTACCTCTAATTTGCTTCTAATAAATGTATTTGTAACTATAATCATTATTACTAAATATATAAACATATAAATATATATATTTATAAAATCTAAAATTTTAATATTAATACTAAAAAATAATCTATTTATTATTAAAGATAATAATATTATTATAAAACATATTATAGAATATATAATAAATAAGAATAAATTATATATAATTAATATCTTATTTTTACTAAAACCTATTACTTTATATAATTCTATTTCTTTATTTATTAGTAATATATAATTAATAGAAGTTAATATAAGTAATATTACTAAAAGTATTTTTAAAAAGAAAATTATTATATGTAATAGTTTTACATAATTTATACCTATTTCACTTGTAAGAGAAAGTGTATTTATAATAGAATCTATTTTTGAATCCATATTTTCTTTAAATAAATTCATACTTTCTTTTGATTTAAATGTAATATAATAAGTATTATTATCTATTTCTATATTTTCAATATCTCTTTCATATTTATTTATATCTGTTTCTGTTATACTTTCACTTGTAAATATTAAAGTTCTATATTCATCTTTTTTTGTTTCTTGTTTTTCAATATTACTTAAATAAGTTTTAATTAATATTAAAGAAGATATAAGTAAAAATATTAAAAATACTACTTTTATATTCTTTTTTAATATTTCTTTTTTAGTTAATCCTTTTAATAAAATATACATTATATATTTAGCTCCTTTATTGATTTTTTGTTCATATTTTTTATATGTTTATTAATTATAAATTTAATAAATAACATTATTATTAATACAAATATTATATTTGGTAATAAAGATATTTTAATATTTAATAATCTAAATGTTATATTATTTCTTAATAAATACAAAATTATATATTTTATTATAATAATAATTATACTAGAAATAATTAAAGATTTTATAAGTAATTCTAATATACTATATAGAAGTATTTTACTTAAGTCTTTATCTTTAAATCCAAGAGATTTATAAAGAAGTATTGTTTTATTTTTATCTTTTATATATATTTTTAAATATAAATTTAATATAAATAATGATATAACTATAAAACTAATTAATAAAATTAAAGATATATTAAGTGTTGTATCTAAAAAATCTGTAACTAAATATGGAACAAAATATGGAATATTATTTTTATCTAAAATTGAAGTTATTTTATCTACCATTTTATTTTTATTTACATATATTTTTATAGGATTTTCGTATTCGTCAACGTGTTCTGATACTAAATTAGGTGCGATAGAGAAAAATGTGTCTTCTTTTATATAACATCTATTATATGAATAAGTATAATCTCCTGAATATAAACCTACTAATTTAAAATCATATGGGTATTCTATTCTTTCTCTTATGTTTGTTTCTTTATTAGTTCTATAAGTATGAAATGTTAATGTAAATGTTTCATTTAAATAATCTTTCATATTTATATAAGTACTTATGTCATTACCTGCTTGTACTTTAGGTACCATATAATCTGGACATATCATATCATATTCGTTTTTTAAAGAGTTTCCATATATAACACTAGGTGTAAATGTTTCTATTGCGGGATAGATACTAACATCATCATTTCTTACTTTACTAAATACTGCTGTAGTAGATTCCATATCAAATGATTTATAGAAGATTTTTACAACATTTTTGTTGTTTTCTAAATTTAATTCTTGTACTTTATCTTTATAGGATTCATCCACTTCTATTATTCTAAATTCATATGTTAAATCTTTTATAAAATTTATTGAATCATTATAAGTCTTATAGAAAGAAAAAGGTATATATATAATTAATAATATTAAAACAATAATTAAAATAAATATTATTCTTTTAGAAACACTTTTATTATTTTTATGGGCTAGTAAAAATAAACTTCTATTCATAACTAATTACCCCATCATTTATGTAGAATACTTTATCTGCGTATTTTTTAATTTTATCATTATGTGTAACTACTATAATACATTTATCCTTAGATATTTTTTTTAAGAGTTCAAAAATATAGTCTTCATTTTTACTATCTAGGTTTCCTGTTGGTTCATCTGCTATTATATAAGCTGGGTTGTTAATTAATGCTCTTGCTATACTTACTCTTCCCTTTTCTCCACCTGATAACTTATTTGGGTAATAATTAATTCTATTACTAAGACCTAATTTGGTTAGTAAAGTTATTCCTCTTTCTTTTCTTTCTTTAGAACTTATTTCTTTATTAATTATTGTTGGTAATATTACATTTTCTAGTACAGTTAAATTCTCGTCTAAATAATGAGACTGAAAAACAAATCCTATTTCTTTATTTCTTATTTCTGCTTTTCTTGCATTGGATAATTCATTTACATCAATATTATCTAAAGTATATTTGCCAGTAGTTAAGTTATCTAAAAGACCTAATATATTAATTAGTGTTGTTTTACCCGCTCCACTTCTTCCCATAATAGCATATAACTTGCCTTTTCCAAAACTAATATTTATGTTTTTTAATACGTGTATTTCATTTTCTTCATTTTGATTAAATATTTTATTTACATTTTCTAAATTCATTTTATAATCACCTATCTTTATTTAAATTTTCTATAAGAAAAGAATAACAATTATTTAAAAATTATTACACAACTTTTAAGCATAATTACTAAATTTTTGAGTTAAGTTTAATAAAATAGTTTATTGTTAGCAAATTCTTCAGTCATATCTAAATCAATTTTAACATCTGTTGTCACATCATTTATATCAACATAAGAAAGTAATATATACATATCTTTTAAATCTTCATAAGTTATTAATTCATCATTATAAAATTGGCTATTAAAATTTACTCTAGCAGGTTTTAATGCTTGTGATATTTTAATATTATCTACAACAATATTTTCTCTACTAACATAAAATGTAGTATCACCACTCTGTACTCGAATTGAATATTCTTTAATAATTGGTTCTAAATCAGTACCTATAGTTATATCATCAAAATCAATATTTTGGATAACTAATATTTCTTGATTTTGATTAAATACTACATAGCCATCTACTAAGTACATATCATTTTTACTTTTTATGGAAAATACCTTATTTCTATTAAAATTAGTTATAGTATAAATTATACTAAATAAAGAAATAAGAACTAATATTATAATTAAAATACATAGAAAGATTCTTTTTATCAAATGTTTCTTACCTAAATTAATACTATTTATTAATACTTTGTTACCTTTCTTTTTATCTTCATTAACTTCTCCATTTAAAATATCTTGTACAGTAACATTAAAAACACGACTTAATTCACATAATAAAGTAGTATCAGGTATATTTATTCCTCTTTCCCACTTAGATATTGTTTTATCACTTACTCTTATTTTTTCTGCTAATTCTTCTTGTGTTAAATTATTATCTTTTCTTAATTTTGCAATAAACTTTCCTATTTTTTCTTGATTCATTTTTCCTCCTTTTAATCTATATCTAAATTACTTACTGTTATACAAAATACTCTATATTAACATTTTTAAATTTACTTGAAACTATTATTTTCTAATCTTATTTTTGACCTTAATATACACGATAACTCCAAAAAAATCAATACAAAACAGATTAATTTGGAGTTATCACTAATTTTTTGACTTTTTTTAAAACAAGTATGTAAAAAAGCATACTTGTTTTATATTTTGCTTTTACTTATCAATTTATTTATTATGAAAATAATAAAGTAGCCCACTATTATTCCTAAAAAGTTCATTATTATGTCATCTGTATCAAAACTTCTTCCTACAATAGGTTGTATAAATTCAATAATAATTGGAATTAATAAAGCGTACACGAAAATTGTTTTATTATTTATTTTCTTAAAGCATAAGTTTAGTAATATTCCAAGTGGCACAAACATGAGTAAATTTCCTAATAACATTGTTTTTACCCAACTACCTAAAACATACTCTCCTATTATAACTTTATATATTGTAGGTACTAAGTTAAAGGAAAAAGTTAGTATTCCATCAAATGGATTATATAATACTTTATTAAATACAAATTGCCAAATGGCACTCCAAAAATTAGATGGAACTAATAAAAGGTTAAAAAGTCCTGTTAAATAACAAATGAAAACTAAATATATTAGTTCTCTTTTGTAGTTTATTTTAATATTTTTTCTCTTTATATAAATAATTTTAACTATAATATAAATGATATCTACAAGTAATGTAATAGGCACAACTTTTATAAACTCACTTATAATGGAATCACTTAAAAATAAATTTTTCATAAAACTCTCCAATTTATTTAAGTTTTAAGCCATCTTTAAAGGCTTCTCCTACTCTTTCTGTTACTTTATAATAGCCGTGTGTATATGGATCAAAGGCTATTGCTGAAACTTTAGATATATCAACAGTATCATTTGTCATAACATTTTCGTCTACTGACACATTAACTACTTTTCCTACTACACCACAGTCATTATATTCTATAAATTCGCACTCTAAACATATTGGAAATTCATTTATTATTGGAGCATCAACATTACTAGATTTTGTAATAGTTAAACCACTTTTTTGAAATTTATCAGGTGTATTATTTGCTGATACCATACCAAAATAATCTGCTTCAACAACGTGTTTAGTGTCAGCTATACTAACTGTAAAACTTTTCCTTTCTTTAATATTTTTTACTGTTTTGTGTGTTTCAGTTAAATTTAAAATTACTTCATTTCTTTCTAACATTGTTCCCCAAGCAGCATTCATAACATCAACACTTCCATCAGTGTTATATGTTCCTATCATTAATACTGGCATTGGAAATATTCCCTCTGTTACTTTAATATTCTTTCTCATATATTATCAAATCCTTTCTACTTTCCGTTATAACATTATATGTATTTTTTTAAAATTCTTTTTTATTAAATATTTTATATGATATTTTATATGAGACATAAACCATAACTATAGATATTATAATTAAAATTAGTAATAAATAATCTTCTAAAAATGCTAAATGTTTTAAAATATTAGATAAATCTATTAAGTTAGCAAGTACACTAACAATAATAACTATACCAAATACTAGTAAAAATATACCAATTCTTGCTTTTTCAACACCAAATTTATAAATTATTGGGTACATAAATGTTAAAACTAGTAATGTTCCAAATATTACCCCAAACATTGTTACAAGTATTTGCTCATAGTTAATAGTTTTAGTATTAACATATGAAATTATAAAAGATAAAATCATAGTTATAATTGATACAATAAAAATCATTAATAAAGTTGATACATATTTTGCTTTAACACTGTTTTTTCTTCCATTAGGTAGAGAAATAGAATAAGCATCCCACTTATTATAGTTATCATAACTAAACGAAGAAATCATTATCATTACACACATAAATGGTAATATAAATGAAATGTCCATTTTATCCATAAGCCCCATTAAGGCATATACAATAATTAATACTCCAAGTAATTTAAAATTACTTTTAATCATCCTTAAATCTTTTTTAATAAATCCTATCATTATTCTTCTCCTTTAATCATTAGTATCATTAAATCATCTAAAGTTATTTTATCTATTATAGATATATTATATTTTTTTGAAAATTCTTTTTTATTAGATACTAATACTTCATATTCATATTTTGTTTTTTTATATTTAATATAATCTTTTTTATCAATACTCTTAAATTCTTTTTCTGTACATTTTACTATTCCATATTTATCTAATAATTCGTTAGTAGTTTTAGATAAAACAATTTCACCGTTATTTATAAATGTTATATAGTCTGCAATATGTTCTAAATCAGTAGTTATGTGGCTAGAAAGTAAAATAGAACACTCATCTTTTTCTAATATATTTTGAAATATATCTATTATTTCTCTTCTTGCTACTGGGTCAAGTCCAGAAGTAGGCTCATCTAATATTAAAAGTTTCGGGTGATGTGATAAGGAAGCAGCTATTTCTAATTTTTTTCTCATACCTTTAGAAAAAGTTTTAATTTGTTTATTAGGTAATAATGAAAATTCTTTTAAATAATTATTAAACATTGAAGCATCCCAATTTTTATAAATACTTTTCATTATATTATTTATATCATTTGGTGTAAGAATTTCAGGAAAGAACATATCGTCTAAAACAACGCCTATATCTTCTTTTATTTCTTTATCATATTTACGATTATCAAGTCCAAAAATTTTAATTTCACCACTATAAGATTTAATAATATCTAAAATAGCCTTTATAGTTGTAGTTTTTCCAGCACCATTTTCACCAATAAACCCCATAATCATTCCTTTAGGTAAACTAAAAGATACATTTTTTAATTCAAAATTATCATATTTTTTACATAAATTTTTAATTTCTAAAACATTTTCCATTCTTATTTTCCTCCCATAATATGTCTAACATTTCATTTAATGTTTTTTTGTTAATGTTATTCATTTTTGCAATTATTACAGATTTATCTATTAATTCTTCTATTTTGTTTAATTGTTCTTCTAAAGCTATACTTTTATTTATTTTAGCAATATAGAAACCTTTTGATGGAACATTTTTTAAGTATCCTTCTTTTACTAATTCTTCATATGCATTTTTAGTTGTTATTACACTACAATGAAGATCTTTTGCAAGTGTTCTAATAGATGGTAATAATTCATTTTCTTTTAATTCATTAGATACAATTTTTACTTTTATCTGTTCCTTAATCTGTTCATAAATAGGAACACCACTCGAATTACTTATTATAATTTCCATATCTCACCTCTTTGTATATATACATTATATACAGAATATACACACCTGTCAATAATAAAAGACTATCATAATTTGATAATCTCTATTTATTTATATATTCACTTAAAAGGACAGGCATATATCTTGGACCTCTTACAGCATTAACTTTAAATTCTTTTAATATACTAAATGAATACTTTCCTTTTTCATATCTTTTTATTAATTTAATTTTCATAATTCTATTCATTTTTAAATTTTTATCTTTATATTGATAAGGAATACTTACTTCTATTACTTTAAATTTATACATAATAGATGAATAAGGTTCTGTAACATATAAATATACTATATCGTCTATTTTAATATTTGTACTTTGCTTCCACATTATTGTGTTATTTTCTTTTAGTGCATTTTCTATATCAAAGTATTTTGGATTAGCAGGAATTAGCCACTCATTAGGCTTTTTATCTATAACAGTGTATGAATAACTTTCTTCTATTAACTTCATTATTTCTGTGTCTTTTAAGGTATTATTTAGTATAATAGAAATCCAACTTTTCTTATTCATATGGTACGCTTCATAAAATCCATCTAGTTTAAGTAAATTTTCTATTTCATTTGGGCCTAGTTTTATATTAATTATTTCTACTTCCCCAGTAGTTTTTCTATCTAATTTACTTTTATCAATATTCATAACTATACCATACCATTTTTTACTTTCTTTATTTCTAAAAACTGCAAAGCCTGGAGATTTAGCCCACTCAAATTCTGGAAGACTATCATATTTTTCTTTTATTAACTTAGCTATTCTATTTGTTTGATTATATATAAAGTCTATTCTAATAAAACATTTATCTTTAATATCTAATAATAAATTTTTAAATTCATTTTTTACTTCACTTATAAAAGAACCTATATTTTCTTCTATTCTAAAACTTGTATATTCTTCATTAAAAGATAAGTCAATTATTTTACCTTTAACGGTTCCTTCTTTATTTATTTCAATATCAATTCTAAAATTATCGTTCATAATATTTTTAGAATATTTATATGAATCTTTATCTTTTTTAAAACCATATTTTTCTATTTTATTATAGTCGATTTTAGTTTTTTTAAATATTTCTTCTTCAATAGTCATTTATTACTCCTAATTATTTTTTAAATTTTTATTTTCCGACAATATCTTTATGTACAGATGTTTTGCCATATTCTTCCAGGGTTTAATACTAATTTTATAACTATTTAAACTTGCTTGACTTTTAATTATGGCAAATTCGCCTTAATTAAAATTATGAAGTATCTACTTTAAAACATTAGTAGCTTATATTCTAAATTGTGTTGATTTAAAATTAACTCTATACGCCAAAGCAATTTATAAAATTTTACATTTCTTTACAATTTTCCACTTTTTCAACTATTTCCATTTTGGAAATAGTTGAATCTTACTATTAAAACCTAATTATTTTTATTTAATATAATTTTAACTAACTCTGGACGATTATTTATTCTAAATGGAAGTATGCTGTTACCTATTCCTCGGCTTACAACCATTACCTTATTATTTTTTTCAAATTTACCACTTGTATATTTTGGAAAGAATCCTTGATTCGGGGCTATTAATCCTTCAGTAAAGGGTAGTCTTATTTGTCCACCGTGAGCGTGTCCAGTTAAAACTAAATTTACGTCCATTTTTACATAAGTATCAAACACCTCTGGTCTATGTGATAGTAAAATACTATATTTACTTTTATCATAATCTATACTATTTATTTCGTCTTCTATAATGCGTGAATCTTCTATGTATTCATTGCCACTCATAGATGGATCATTTATACCTATTAAATTAATAGTTTCACCATTAACTGTGAGTATTATAGCTTCATTATCTAAAATAGTTACTTTATTACTTTCTAATTTTTCTTTTAACTCTTGATATTTAGTGCTACTTATATTAGTCTCGTGATTACCCGTAACATAATAAATAGGTGCGATAAAGTTAAGTTTTTCTATCAAACTAATAGATAAATCTATATCTATTTTATTTGAATCTATTAAATCTCCAGTAATAACAATTATATTAGGTTTTTCTTCTTCTATTTCATTTATTAATTTATTTGTTAATTTCTTATTTTTAGTATTATGAAAATCTGATATTTGAATTATCTTATAATTATCAAAATTATCTGGTATATTATTATCAGTTATATTATAAGTAGTTACTTCTAATTCTGTATTTTCATAATAAAGATAATATGAAAATACAATTAATAATAGAAATATAATTATTATTTTCTTTTTCACTATAACCTCCAATTTTACCAATTTATTTTTTATTTTCCTCTAGTCTTTACCAAATTTAGGTCCGTTTTTCATCCTTTTTTTATCTATTTTAAAACCTTTAATAATGTAATCCTTTAAAACATTATTAGCCCATATTCTAAATTGTGTTGCATCAAGATTATAAAATTCTACATTTCTTTTAACTTCACGATTTCCTTCTTTTTGAACTACCGAGATTTTCTCTGTAGTTGCCCTTTTATCTAATTCTTGTTCTAAAAATATATTTTTTAATTGTTTCATCTTTTAAAACAACATCTATATTAACTTTTCCATCTTCAGTTTCATATAGTATTATATTACTTTCTTTCATTTCAATCACCTTTCCTTTCACTTTATTAATTTTTTTGAATTTAATTATATTCTAACATCAAAACATACGTTTGGCAATACTTTTTTTTAATAATTTTTATTTCTAATAAAACACATCTATTTTTCGTGCAAATAATAGCTATATGTGATACAATTTTAAAGGTGATATACGTGAAAATGTTAATTATTGGAGCAGTAAGTGATGCTGGTTTAATGACAGATGGAGCCAGTAAAGGAGCAATAAAATTAGGTAAATACTTAGAAAGTTTAAATTATAATGTTACATATTTAAAAAATAGTAAAGACTTTATTAAAGACAAAGATACTTCTAATAAAAGAAAAAATGAAAAAGAAATAAACAAATTTAACAAAAATTTATATAAATTAATTAGAACTAACAAAGATAAATTCCCAATTACTATTGGTGGAGATCACTCAGTTAGCATTGGAAGTGTTCTAGCAAGTCAAAGAAATAACAAGAGTTTAGGTCTTATTTGGTTTGATGCACACCCTGATTTTAATACTTTTGAAACTACTATAACAGGTAATATTCACGGTTTACCCCTAGCAAGTATTACTGCATTTGGTAATTCTAGTTTAACTAAATTCCACAAATTTAATTATATTAATCCAAAAAATGTGGTTATTATTGGAGCAAGATCAATTGATAAAGGAGAACTTCTTAATTTAAAAAAAGCAGGTATTAAAGTGTTTACTACTAAAGATATATATGAATTAGGTATTGATTATATTTTAAAAGAAGCTTTAAATATTGTTTTAAATAATACTAATGGTTTTCATTTAAGTTATGATTTAGATGTAATTGATCCTTTAATAGCAAAAGGTGTATCTGTAAAAGAAAGTAATGGAATAGATTTAGATATTGCTTATAAAACTTTAGAAATATTACTTCAAAGCGAAAAACTATTATCTTTTGATTTAGTTGAATACAATCCTTTATTTGATACTGATAATCAAACCTTTAAAATAGCAGTTAATCTTCTTAATATGATTACAAAAAAAGGATTTTAAGCATTTACACTATCTTTTTTAATTATATATGCTTTGTTATTTTTATAAAATGCATAAAATACATCACTTACTTCACATCCTTCTTTTTTAACTAAATCTCTTACCCATTCTTCACTTTTATTAATGTATTTTAATGTACTTCTTTCAATTTTTCCATCTAATATTATAGGAAAAGGATTATCACTTTTTATTTTAAGAAAGTTATACTTAAATATATTAAGTTTTCCATTATTTTCTAAAACAGCATATTCTACATCAGTTAAATTCTTAATATTATTACTTCTTAATTCTAAAAGCAAATCATCTAATGTATATCTTTGTTTTACCATTTCTTTAAAATTAATTATTCCTTTATTTATTATTAATACAGGTTTACCATCTATCATATTTCTAAATTTGCTGAATTTTAAAGAAATAAAAGCAGTTATAATTTCTAATAAAACTAAGGCAAGTATTGGTAATATAGTAAGCCATAAGGTGTCTTCAGAATTTTCTATACTTATAGCAACCATTTCTGCTATTAAAATGCTCACTACTAAATCTTGAATACTTAACTTTCTTATTTCTCTTTTACCCATTAATCTATATATAATTAATATAAATAAATAGAAAAATACAGTTCTATGAATAACAATAAATAATTTCATATCTTCACCTATTATTATTTTGTTCTTATGAATAAATTTTTAAACAAGAAATATACTTAATTAGGTGATAATTTTGAAAAAATATAAAGATTTATTAAAAATAATAGGAAAATTTTTTATATCTTTGTTTATCTATTTAATTATTATTACGATTTTTGCTTATTTTAATATTATTTCATATAATGTTGTTTCTGTATTATCTTTTATATTTATGATTTTGTTATTTTTAATTAGTGGATTTAAAACAGGTAAAATAAGTGAAAAGAAAGGTTTCATTAGTGGATTATTTATAGGAATAGTAATAACTTTTATACTTCTATTATTATCTTTAATATTTAAGAGTTTTCCTACATTAAAGAGTTTACTATATTTCTTTATACTAATTATTAGTAGTGTGATAGGTGGAATGATTGGAATAAACAAAAAAAACTAATTATATAGTTTTTCTATTAAATAGACTTCTAATGTATCTTTAACAACATAACTATTTGTAGAAAAATCTTTTAAATCAGTTTTTAATTCATCACTTATATAACCATTATCAATTAGATCTTTTATTGTAATATCTTTACTATTACATACATTATCTATAATACATTGATTAGCAGAACTTTTTAAATTGGATTTTATATATTCTATATGTCTATTTTCTTTATCTTGATATATTTTTACACCAACTGAAGCCAAAATAATAATGAAAACACCACATATAGTTAGAATAAACGCGGTAAAATTAACTTTCATATTTTCTCCCATAATATTTATAATAGAAATCACTTCTAAATTCTTCTAAAGTATCACTTTCTATATTATTTCTTATATCTTCCATTAATTTAGTTAGGAATCTTATGTTATGAATAGATAAAAGTCTAGATGCAAGTACTTCTTCACTTATTATTAGATGTCTTATGTAACTTTTAGTGAAATTCTTACAAGTATAACAGTCACAAGTACTTTCTATTGGTGTAAAATCTTCTTTAAATTTTGCATTTCTTAAGTTTATTTTTCCATTTCTTGTATAAGCATTCCCGTGTCTTGCGATTCTAGTTGGAGAAACACAGTCAAATAGGTCTACACCTCTTATGACGCCTTCAATTAAATCTATTGGATCTCCTACACCCATTAGGTACCTTATTTTGTCTTCTGGCAAATATTTAGTACTGTATTCTACTTCTTTATATTGAATACTTTTTTCTTCTCCAACAGCAGTTCCACCTATACTATAACCATCAAAGTCCATTTTGACTGTTTCTATTGCACTGTATTTTCTTAAGTCTTCATATTCTCCACCTTGTACAATTCCAAATAAGGCTTGTTCTTTATTTTTGTGTGTATCTTTCCCACGACGAGCCCATCTTAGGGTTCTTTCTACACTGTTTTTCATATATTCATAAGTTGCTGGGTATGGTGGACACTCATCAAAACTCATTATTATATCAGAACATAATTTATTTTGAATTTCTATACTTTTTTCAGGACTTAAGAATAATTTAGAACCATCTATATGACTTTTAAAATATACGCCTTCTTCTTTTATGTCTTCTTTTTTGGCTAGACTAAATACTTGAAAGCCTCCACTGTCTGTAAGTATTGGGCCTGTTTTATAATTCATAAATTGATGTAATCCCCCAGCCTTAAAAATTATGTCTTCACCTGGTCTTAACCATAAATGATAAGTATTTGATAGTATTACATTAGATTTTGTTTCTTTTATTTCTTCTGGACTTAATGTTTTTACAGTTGCTTGAGTTCCAACAGGCATAAACATTGGGGTTGTGCTTTTTCCCCATTTTGTTGTAAATTCACCTATTCTAGCATTATTTTTAGAACTTTTCTTTATTACTTTAAAATCTAGATTCATATGTTTACCTCATAGAACAATTTTATCACATATTTTTTTAATTTAGAAGTTATAAATCACAATTTAGTTTTTTAACATAGTTTATATTACAATTTTGAGTATTTATTATATTATTTAAAGCTGTCATTAATTCTTCGTCATCTTCTAGTAAGGCTAAATTATTATTTACTAAAGCACTTAATGTATTTATAAAAGAAGTATTTGTAGTTAATTCGTTATTGTATACTTTTATTAAATCTAATATAAGTTCTCTTTTTTCTAAATATTCTTCTTCTTTAGTTTTAGATGTAGATTTCATTTCATTATAAAGACGAGTAGTAAGAAATATACCTATTGATTCTAAAGCTAAACAGAGTATTTGTCTTAATAAGTTTATAAATTCTTCTTTAGTTTCTAATCTTATTGCAAGTAATAGTTCTTCATTTTCTGGTATTTCTTTTACATCATTATAAAGATCATTTAAGTCATAAATAGTTCTTGCTGACATCATAAAGCGAAACAGATTATTAGATAATAAAACACTTAATAATAATGTTAAAAGAATTGATGTATCAGTACTAGAATTTCTAATTTTACTTTCTTCCTTACTTTGCTTTACTTCACTAAGTAATTCCTCTATTTTTCCTCTAATACTAAAAATATCTGCTGTTTTTTTATTTATATTATCCATTAATTTATTTAGTTCTGTTAAATTCATATAAATACCCCCATTATAAATTGTATTTTAGCTCTTTATCCCTAATAAAATTTATATTATCTTTTTGTGAATTAATTAAGCTTTTTACAGCATCTAATAACTCTTCGTCTTCTTCTAATACTTTTGTATTATCTACTATTATTTTTAAAGTATTAAGTAAAGCACTGTTGGAATTTAATTCTTCGCGATAGTTTATTATTAAATCTAAAAGTAATTCTCTTTTATCTAAATAGTCTTCTCTTTCTAATTCATAACTTTCTTTATCTTTTTTGTATAGATAATTAGAAAAGAATATACCAATTGAACCTAAAAATATAGTTATTGTATCTAATAATAAGTATATTATTTGTTCTGCTGTTCTAAGTTCATAATTTTTTATATTTTCTTCATTTATATTTTCATTTTTATCTTTATTTACTTCATAAATAGTATTAACTGATGAAACTGCCCCATAAGAAGTCGCGCCTATTATTGTAAATGAAAGAAGTAAACAAAGCATTTTTTGTCTAGCCCTCCAAAGAGCAATTTTACAGTCTTTCTTACACTCTTTTAATTCTAAAAGTAAATCCTCTATTTTATCCCTAATTTCTTGAATATTCATTGTTCTATTTTCTATATTATCAACCAAATCGTGTGTAGCTTTTAAGCTTATCATTTTTAACCCTCCTATTTTATAAACATTGCATCTCCAAATGAAAAGAAGTTGTATTTTTTATCTACCGCGTGTTTATATGCTTTCATTATATTATCTCTTGTAGAAAAAGCACTTACTAACATTATTAATGTGCTTTTAGGTAAGTGAAAGTTAGTAATTAAGGCATCTACTGCTTTAAATTTATAACCTGGATATATAAATATGTCAGTTTCTTCTTCGCATTTTTTAAATGTACTATATTTTGTATATACGCTTTCAAGTACTCTGGTACTAGTTGTACCTACTGCTATTATTCTTCTTTTTTCTTCCTTTGCTTTGTTAAGTATTAAAGCAGTTTCTTCATCCATACAGAACCACTCACTATGCATTTCGTGAGATAGTATGTTTTCTTCATTAACAGGTCTAAAAGTGCCAAGACCAACGTGTAATGTTACATATACTATATCTATTCCTTTTTCTTTTATTTTATTCAAAAGTTCATTAGTAAAGTGTAATCCAGCTGTTGGAGCTGCAGAACTACCTAAAACTTTTGCATAAACAGTTTGGTATCTGTCTTTTTCTTCTAACTTTTCGTGAATATATGGAGGAAGTGGCATACTACCTAATTTATCTAATATTTCATATAAAATACCTTCATATATTAACTTTATTATGTGTATTCCATTTTCTTTTTTTTCTAAAACTTCACATTTTAGTTCTCCATTACCAAAAGTCACTATAGTTTTTTCGTGTAATCTTTTAGAAGGACGTGCTAGTACTTCCCAAGTATCTCCTTCAATATTTTTAAGAAGTAGAATCTCTATAACAGCATTTGTACTTTCTTTAACCCCTATAAGTCTTGCAGGAATAACTTTAGTATTATTAAGTACTAAAGTATCTCCTTTTTCTAAATAATTTATAATATTACTAAATTTACTATCAGTTAATTCTCCACTTACTTTATCCATAACTAAAAGATTACTTTCGTCTCTTTTTTTAAGTGGAGTTTGTCTTATTAATTCTTCTGGTAAATAATAGTCATAATAATTTATATCATAAATTTTATCCATACTTTTACTCCTTTTCATTGTAGTATTATATACTTTTTATTATTGTTATTCAAGAAAATAATATTAAACTTGATATTATTTATTGAATATTTTAACATTTTTTGATATTATGAATACAGAAGAGAAATCTTCATATTATATAAATGGAACGTTCAACTTGCCTTGTTGGGCGTCACCAAAAAGTTGGTTTTGCACCTAACTCTAGATGTAATTAAAACATTTAGTTAGGTGCTTTATTTCTATATGTGTTTCACTATGATGTAAAGTAGTATAAAAATTATCGTTAGCAGTGCTAAGATTAAGAAATCTTTCTTACTCACAATAACCACCACCCTTTCTGTAACCAAAACACCCCGTAATTTTCAGATGGTGACACCCAACTAGTTTACTAGTTCCAAAACAATTGTATCGTTTATTAGATAACTTGTCAAACATATTTTTGCTTGAATATTTATCTAATTTTTGATATTATATATATAGAAGAGGAATCTTCATAAAATATAAATGGAACGTTCAACTTGTCGTGTTGGGCGTCACCAATAATGATTTCGCACCTAACTCTAGATGTAATCAAAACATTTAGTTAGGTGTTTTTTATTTTATTTTTCTTATAAATGATTATTAAGTATGTATAATAAAATAAAAATTATTATAAATAACAAAATGATTAAAAAATCCTTTTTACTCACAATAACCACCACCCTCCTTTTGTTAAACCCCCTGCAATTATTAGATGGTGACACCCAACTAGTTTACTAGTTCCAAAACAATTGTATCATTTATTAGATGGCTTGTCAAACACTTTTTTGCTATTTTTATTAATTTAAAAAGTACCAATAAAGGTACTTAATTTATAAATTGTTAACTTCTAATATTTTTTCTTCTAATGTATCTTTATCAATAAATCCTACACTAGAACTTACTACTTTACCATCTTTAAAGAATATTAAATGTGGTATACTCATTATTTTAAATCTATTAGTGAGTTCATTATATTCGTCTACATTTACTTTAATTATTTTGATTCTATCTTGTACACTTTCTAAAACTGATGAAAGCATCCTACAAGGAGAACACCAGTCCGCATAAAAGTCTACTAAATATATTCCATTACTTACTAATTCGTCAAAATTTTCTCCATTATAATGTATCATTGATTACCTCCGATTAATTTTTCAAAGTTTTCTTCATTTATTATATTTTTTTCAAATAAATTTGTAAGAGCTTCTTCTACATTATTTGATTCATATACATCTTTTATACCTTCCCAAGCATCTTTAATCATAGGTGCTAAAAGTGGTGTTTCATTTAGTATAAAGTTATTTACTTTAGATTCATGCATTAAACTTATGTTAAATATACTTAATATAAATAATACTATAAACATAAATAAATACATTTTAATTAGCCCAAATATTCCACCTAATACTTTAGATACAAAACCTAAAATAACTGTAGCATCTAGTACTTTTTCAATAACATTTGTGACTTTTAATATTAAACCATAAATTATACTAAATATAATAAGTAATATAATAAATGAAAGTACAAAATAAATTATTACAGAAACCGCACTGTTGGTACCTAATTGTGGTAAATGACTTATTAAAATATTAGCAAGACTTCCCTTTAGTACCCAAGATAAAAAGAATACCACTATTGTGCCAAAAAATCCAACAACACTTCTTACTACCCCTTGTCTTACACCATCAAGCACACCAATAATTAAAATAACAATTAAAATTGCATCAACTATATTCATCTCTACCTCTTTTCTATAAATATAATACCCCTTACAAATAAATTATATTATATTTATAATGAAAAATAAACTAATTTATGGTAAAATTTACGTAAAACATTTTGCACTTTTAAAATTATATGTTATTCTTATATAGAAGGAGGGTTGTTTAATTATGAAAAATGAAAAAAGCACAATTAGGGTAAATATAAATACAAAATTAAAAAATGAAGCAGAAACTATTTTAAAAAGATTAAACTTAGATATTAGTACAGTTATTAATATGACATTAGAAGAATTAATTAAAAGAAAGGCTTTACCTTTTGAAGAAGAAACTCTAAGTGAAGAACTTTTAGAAGCTTTAGACGAAACAAATGAAATGATTAATAATCCAAAGAAATACCCTAGATATGATAATTGGGATGATTTAAAAGAAAGTTTACTATCAAATGATTAATACATTTTATAATGAAAAATAAACTAATTTATGATAGAATTTACATTAAGGTGATTAAAAATGACAATTGTTTTTAAAGTTAGTGATAATATTAAAGAGAAAATGATAGAATATTATAAAGATAAAAGAAAAGAAAAAACTCCACCATATGCTATATTTCAAGCAGTTGAAGCAGATACTGTAATAACTTTATATGAAAGTGGAAAAGTTATGTTTCAGGGTATTTCAGCAGATGTTGATGCTGCCCTATGGAAAGATTTAGAAAAACACTATAACAATATAGACATAGATATATCTAGTACCGAAGAAAAACGCGAAAAAACAGATAAAACTTACTATTATTACAGTGCTATTGGTAGTGACGAAGTTGGAACAGGAGACTATTTTTTACCTATTGTAGTAACTGCTTGTTTTATGAAAAAAGAAGACATTAAATTTTTAGAAAGTTTAGGTGTACACGATTCAAAAAAACTAACTGACGAGAAAATAAAAAGATGTGCGCCTATGATTATTAAAAGAATACCATATGAATCTTTAATACTTTCAAATAAAGAATATAATTTATATCATAATAAAGGCTATAATATGAATAAAATAAAAGCAATAATGCATAATAAAGTATTATATAAAATGAAAGAAAAAAACTATTCATATGATAAAATAATAGTAGATCAATTTGCTTTTCCAAAAGTATATTATAGTTATTTAAAAGAAGCAAAAGAAAAAGTAACAAATATTACATTTATTACTAAAGCAGAAGATAAAAACTTAAGTGTTGCATGTGCTAGTATTATAAGTAGATATATATTTTTAAATGAACAAAAAAAGTTAGAAGAAAAATTAAATACTAAAATTCCAAAAGGGGCTGGAAAAGAGGTAGATTCTATAGGAAAAGAGTTAGTCAAAAAATATGGAAATAATATATTAGAAGAAATAAGCAAAATTAGTTTTAAAAATACAGAAAGGATACTTTAGTTAAGTACCCTTTTTTTAAACCAATTTTTTAATTTCATCAAGTATTTTTAGTGCTTCCATTGGTGTTACTTCTAATGGATTAATATTTTTTAAATATGTTCTTAACTTATCTTCTTCTTCAATTTCTAAATCTAGTTCATATTGTTTTACATGTTTATTTTCATTATTTGTACTTTCATATTCATTTAAAAGTTTAGTTGCTTCATCTATTACTTCTTTAGGAAGACTCGCTAGTTTTGCTACATTTATTCCATAGCTTCTATCAACTGCACCATCCATTACTTTATGTAAAAATTCTATATCTCCATCTTTTTCACAAATAGAAACGTGAACATTTTTTATATTTTTAAATATTTCGCTCATTTTAGTAAGTTCATGGTAATGTGTACTAAACATAGTCTTACATTTAATATGTTTAGATATATAACTTATGATGCTTCCTGCTAAACTCATCCCGTCATATGTACTAGTACCACGTCCTAGTTCATCTAGTAAAATTAAACTATGTGAAGTTGCATTTTTTAAAGCAGTCGCACTTTCTTTCATTTCAACCATAAAAGTTGACTCTCCTCCTACTAAATCATCACTTGCGCCAATTCTTGTAAATATCTTATCAAAAATAGGAAGACTTGCTTCACTTGCTGGAACAAAAGAACCTATTTGATTTAAAATAACACTAACAGCAAGACATCTCATATAAGTACTTTTACCACTCATATTAGGGCCTGTAATCATTAAAATATTAGTATCTTTGTCCATTATAATATCATTAGAAACATAATCACTTTTAATAACTTTTTCTACTACTGGATGTCTTACATTTATAAGACGAATATTATCTTCATTATTAATTTTACATCTTACAAAATTATTTTCTTCACTTACAGTACTAAAAGACTGTATAACATCATAAAAACTAATTAACTTACTTATTTTTTGTAAAGAAGTTATATATTCTTTTACTTTATCTTTAACTTCATTAAATAAATCATATTCTAAAGATTTTATTTTATCTTCTGCATTTAATATTAAATCTTCTTTTTCTTTTAATTCAGGTGTTATAAATCTTTCACTATTACTTATAGTTTGTTTTCTTATATAACCAAATTCTTCTGTTACTTTTTTACTTTCACCTTTACTTACTTCTATATAATAACCAAATACTTTATTGTATCCTACTTTTAAAGTTTTTATACCAGTTCTTTCTCTTTCTTCACTTTCAAATTTACTTATATATTCTTTTCCATTTTTACTTATATTTTTAAGTTCATCTAATTCTTTATTATATCCTTCTTTTATTACTCCACCTTCTTTAATAGTAATAGGAGCGTTTTCGTCAATTGATTTATCTAATAATTCATATAAAAGAGGTAACTCTTCTAATGTTTCTAAATTTAAAGAGGATAATATACTATTTATATCAGGAATAACTTTAATACTAGTTTTTAGTTGTAATAAATCTCTTCCATTTACATTAGATATAACTACTTTTCCTACAAGTCTTTCTAAATCATATACTTGATATAAACAATTAGATAATTCGCTTTTTAGTAAAAACTCTTTATTAAATAATTCTACTAAATCATGTCTTTTATTTATTTCTTCTATATTAATAGAAGGTCTTAGTATGTATTCTTTTAAAAGACGAGCACCCATACTAGTTTTAGTTTTATCTAAAAGCCATAATAAACTATATGTTTTATCTTTATTTCTTAATGTTTCTATAAGTTCTAAGTTTCTTACACATTCTTTATCTAAACTTAAATAACTATTAGAATCAACATATTCTGCATTTTGTAAATGACTCATTTCTTTCTTTTGATTAAATGTAATATAAGATATAAGCATTAAAGTGTTGTTTTCAAGTTTTGCATCACATAATAATTTAACTTTATCTCTTTTTGTATTTGTGTAATCATTATCATATATACTTATAAATATATTATAGTTAGTTTTTAAAGTATTAAGAATTTCTTTATCAAAACTACTATTAACTACTATTTCTTTTATATTAAGTCTTACTATTTCACTTATTAGTTTTTCTTTTTCATAACTTATATATGTAGTAAATAATTTACCACTTAATAAATCTAAATAACTAAGAGCATATATGTATTTATAATCAGTTATACTTCCTACAAAATTATAACTTGTATCATCTACCATATCTGTATTAGTAATTGTGCCTTTACTTACTATTTGTATTACTTCTCTTTTTACTATACCTTTTGCTGTTTTTGGATCTTCCATTTGTTCACATATTGCTACTTTATAACCTTTATCAATTAGTTTATTTAAGTATACATCTACTGCATGATGAGGTACACCACACATTGGGACTCTTTCATTTAGTCCTGCATTTTTACCAGTTAAAGTTAGTTCTAATTCGTGACTTGCAGTTATAGCATCTTCAAAGAATAATTCATAGAAGTCACCTAATCTATAAAAAAGAAGTACATCCATATATTCTTTTTTAGTTTTTACATATTCTTTCATCATAGGACTTAATTCATCTATATTTACTTCATTTAACTTCATATAAAACACTTCCATAAATATTATAAAGCAAAATATGAAAATGTGCTAGAAAAAAAGAATAGTAGATATAATATCTAGTATTCTAGTTAACTGCTAATTTACAGCTTTCGTTTATACTTACTTCATATGGGGAATCTGGTTTTCCATCACCTTTTAAATAGGTTACACAAGACTTTAAGGAGATTACTGGACGAACACCGGCTTGTCCAAGCATTATAACGTCTCCGACCATTATCGTTCCCAGGAAGCCGGAATTGGCCCCGACATTTGACAAACCAAAGACAAACGCGAGTGAGCCGTTCCATTTCTCAGGTGACATACTCCACCAGAGCTCAGATCCAGTAG
>CANRKW010000007.1 GCA_947631345.1 uncultured Bacilli bacterium
ATTTTACATTTTTATTCTGATGGACTTAAAGTTAAACCTGTCAAATCTAATATCTTACTAGTTTCACCATTTTTTAGTGTTATAGTTTGAGTATTAGAATGTAATTGAACTATCAAGATACCATCTTCATCTAAAGTACCTGTTCCTTTTGTCTTTGCTTCCGACAATTCCCAATTTATTGTATCACCTTTAATAGCTTCATCACATTTAATTGCTAAAAAGTTACCTTTGGCGTTTTTAGAAAATTTAGGGAAACTTTGAACATATTTTGATGTACCAGTTACTTTATTTTCATTAAATTTGATATTATCTTGTAAGTCTGTTACATTAATTCCTAAAACTTCGCCCTCGGGTAAGCTTACAGTTACCTTTTTAGAGGGCGTGCTAGGGAGTAGATATTTTAATTACTTGAACAGAATCTTTACTTGCAAGACCACCATCTGCTAACATTGTAGCTTTATTAATAATGTCATCAGTATCTTCATCAACATATTTTTTCATAGTAAGTTGTAAATTACTATTTAAAATATAATCTGATAAATCTACAACAACCATAAAGTTTTCACCAAGATTTTCTTTAGCAATAAAGTTAACTGGTCTACCAAATAATGCAGGTGCTGGTTTTCCATCAATACCAACATTTACACGTGCAATTGGTTGTTTACTAGCATCTACTAAACCAATAACTTTAGTATAAAAATCTTTTTTAGTCATATAATATTCTGCCTTATCATCATAAGCTTCAGGAATATTACCTTCAATTTCAGTTAATTGTGCATAATCGATTGCACTAACTTCAGTTGCACTAACTTCAGTACAAATTCCTTTTGGTTGACCACTACCAGTTCCTTGGAATACTGCTAATTCAATTGCAATTACCATTGCTTCAGTAATATTTTTAGCAATTGTTTCTTCAAATACTTCAAGTGAAACTGTATCAGTTTCAAGAGTTATAGCAACCTTACATTGTAATTTATGATATGCAAATACAATTGAACCTGTTGCTTTCTTTTGTTTTTCTGAACCTTTTCCTTCAGCAACCCATGTAGCTTTTGGTTTTAATTCTGAAGTTGGTATTGATAAACCACCTTTAAAATTAGTTTTAGTAATTTTTGAATAAATTTTTCCATAATTTTCAATTTTTTCATAAATTTTATTCATGATTGATGTTGGTATTACTGCACCAATATCAGTAGTTTTAGTAGTTTCATCAGATCTTAATTCTTTTGACATTTCACCAGTTAAAACATATTTTTTAAATGCATTTCTGTATTCTAATGTTTCAGTATAATTTCTAACTTCAGAAACTTCCTTTACTGGAGTTACATTAACAGCAACATTTAATCCATCATTAATATTTTTTGCCATATTATTTCTTTCCTCTTTTCTTTCTAATTTTTTTAATTCTTCTGTTAAACTATTTTTTTTATCTAATAGTTTTCTTGATTCTTCTTCTAACGTTTCAGTATCTTCTTCATTATTTTCATCTTTTAATTTATTAATGATTTCATTTAATGAATCATTTACTTTAGTTAGTTCATTTTTTACTTCTTCAATAGTCATAATTATTTTACCTTCCTTTCTAATTCTATTGCTAAAGCTATTCTATTTCTTTGTTCTTGCTTCTTCTTTAAGATTTCACTTTCCAGTTTTTTCATTTCAGATTTTTCCAAATCTAAAACTGATCTTGCAGAAATTGAAGTACTGTCATATGCAGGAATATCCACTGCACTAACATCGAACAATTTCTTAATAGAAGTTATTCTCCTTGTATGTGTTTCTACATCATAGTCAAAACCATCGTCAGAAACTATATAACAATAAGACATTCTGTCTATTAAGCCACTTTTTATATCACGATATAATTCTTTATGTCCTTCATCTTCAGGATTTAATTGAACTCTAACGTGAAGTCCATCTTCTTTTACTTCTAGATGTAAAGAATCATTACGTGTTCTTGCATAAACTCTACCACCATGATTGTAATTAAAAATGACATCAGAAATATCTGTGTCATCTAATGCTCTTTTATCAACTACTTCTTTGTATTCAATACCTTCAACTTCAAAAAGAACTGTTGGTTTATCAAATACACAAGCAACACCTTCAATTATCATTTCGTCAGAATTTTGTTCAGTTTCTTTTGTACGAATTTCAAATCCTGTGAAACTTCTAAATTCATAACCCTTATCAATGAGTTTCTTCATATTCTTGTCTTTTGAATCTTTAATCATTTTTATCACCTTCTTCATTTTTTACTGGAATAGTATCACTTTCACCTGTATCTAATCTTCGAAGTAAAACGTCTCCACCATCAACTGCACCTAAATTCATAACTCTTCGCCATTCATTAGGTGTCATTGATTTTCTATCTACCATTTCTTTTAAATCTAATTTAGTTTTCATGCTTGCAAATTCAAGTGAACTAGCTTCAAATATAATTTCATTTCCACATTCAATTTCATGTTTAGAAAATAATTTAAAAGTTAATTGGTCACTTAATTCTTTTGCAACTGGTTCTATTTCTGCCTCATAAAAACTATTCCATTGGTCTTCATTAAAACTATTTTTAATAATTTCATCTGAAACTCCAAAATAATTTTTAAGTCTTTTCTCATATTTATCGATTGTTCCCTCATTAGGAACATATGAATTATCTTTAACTTGTTCTATATCATATCTAGGATCTGTACTTGCAATATTTTTAGTATTTTCTATATTTAGATATGCATCTGCAAATTCATTTATAGTAATTTCTTTATCTTCAGGTCTTAAAACAGACTTAAATTTCATTAGCCATTTTATTACTGCACTATTTTTAATAGCTGAAACTATTCCTTTATCTGTAGTATCAATTACTTTCATAATATTTTTAAGTGAATTATAACCATCTTCACCAAAAAATTCATGTTTATTAAAATCTTTTCTTAAATGAATAACATCTTCATAAAAAACAGTCATATATTGACCTGTTTTAAAGAAAAATTTCATATATAAGTCACCTTTATCATCTTCAAATAATTCAACATTATCAGTTGGAACAGGAAAAATTGCTATTGGAACATCTGAAGCATCTCTCTGAATAAATGCAAATGCATTATTAGTAAGTTCTCTTTGATTCATCATTTTTTCTAATAGTTTTTGCATATTCATATATTTGTTAGGAAATCTTAATAAATATTTTATATGTGGATTAGGATTGATTAATACATTATCACCATTAGTTCTTATATGAATTGGATGCAATTTTCCAACTGCATTTGCTTTTGGTCTAATACAAGAACGAACAATATCATTATTATAAATATTTCCATCCCATGGAATAAATGAAGAATCATAAGTATTCAAAAACTTAAATTTCGTTAATGTAGTTTTATTTTCATTTTGTTTATTTTTGCCAAATAAACTTTTAAACATGCTCATTCTATTTTCCCTTCTTTCATACCATATTGTCATAATCTTCTTTGTGATTTATGTATACAACATAAGCATCAATTAATGATAGAGTTCCATCAATACGTTTTCTTTGATTAAATGGTTTAATTGGTCTTATATTATCATTTTCATCACGTTTAATAACTGTGTTACTTAAACACCATTTGTCTATAGGATTATTGTTATATACAATTTTATTTTTTTGTAAATCAGCTTTTAAAATTTTCATTGGATTACTAAAAGTTTTAGCACCTTGAATAACCTGTTCCATTGATTCTTCACCAAATTCATTTTTCATTTCATTTACCCAATAAGTTGATGCCCAAGGATCATAACCACATTTATATAAATAAATTCCATATTTATCTCGTAATTCTTTAAACCAATTTGTTATGAAATGATAATCAATTTTATTTCCTTCTGTTAATCTCAGTAATCCTCTTTCATACCAAATTCTATAAGGTACATTATCAGCACCTTTTTCAGATAATTTACATCTTTCCTCAAACAAATCTTCAGGTAAAAAATACATTTGAATAACATAAAACTTATCATCACCATATTTTTTACATATCATTTTTGCACTTGTTAAGTCAGTAGTTCCTGATAAGTCAACACCACCAATTCCATAAGTGAATTTTTTTTCTTCAATATTAAAAGTTTCAGTATTATCTAAGTCTTCCCAACTTAGCCAAGCATTTTCACTTGATTGTTTTAAATTAAAATCTTTAACAAGTACAGTTCTTCTAAATTTATCATCAATTTTTGCTCTTTCAACATTATCTCGAAGCTCTTTACGTGATTTAATAATATCTAATCCTGGATTAGCTTTTATCCAACAACTTTCATCTAACCATTCATTAGGTTCATCAAGTTCATAAATAAAAGAAAGAACAGTTCCATCATATTTGAAACCATTCTTTTCATAAAGAATATTATCATAAAGTTCATATTGATCATCAAATATCGTATCACGATGAAATCCATTAGTAGACATTATATTTAATAATGGTTGTTCACGTGCTGACATTGATTGTTTAATAACATCATACAAATTTCTATCTTTTATAGCATGAAGTTCATCAATATTACCATAACTGGTATTTAATGAATCCAATGTATTGGAATCAGAACTTAAAGCTTCCATTTTTGAAAAAGTCATACCAAAATAAATATCTGTTTGCCTTTTTTTTAAATGTTTTCCTAATGCAGGATTTTGTTTAACCATATTTTGTGCTTCTACAAATCCTTTTTTTGCTTGATCCTTTTTTGTAGCAACAAAGTATACTTCTGCTCCACCTTCACCATCACCCATAAGTGCATATAATGATAAGCCTCCACTTTCAGTAGTTTTACCATTTTTACGTCCTTCTATAGTAGCAGTTTCACGACATCTTCTAAATTTAGTTTTCTTATCAACAAATCCAAATACTGCTTGAATTTTTGCTTTTTGAAAAAGTGCTAATTTAATTGGTTGACCAATACTAGTCCCCTGTGTCCTTCTACAAAATCGTTCAATAAATTCTATTGGATATGTTGCCCTATCAATATCAAATGTCCAATTATCACCTAATAAATTAGGATTGTCGAGTTCTTTAATTAACCATTCATATTGTTTTAAAACCTTTTTTGAAGTTTTTAATTTTCCAGTGGATATTTGATTCCAATATTCACGAATATAATTTATTTTGGTCATTTCTTTTTACTCATAAATTCTAAAAATTCGTCATTATCTTCAATTGGTTTTGAATCTCCATAATTTTTTGGCAATAAAGAACTTAATTGTTGTATTCCTTTCAGGAAATTAGCATACATTTTATTATAAGAAGTTAATGCAGGATGTTCTTTTAGAAAAGTTTGACTTGCATTTTTTGTTTCTTTTATTAATTCTTCTTCATTTATGATTTTCATTAAATCTTCTAATGTGATAGACATAAAAGAAATATTATCTATTAATTTTTCTGCAGTTTTAAATTCTTTTGCTGGTATTTCTTTATAAATATTGACAAGTCTTTTTCTTTCCTTTTTTATACGTTCTTCTTTAGTTTTTTCTTTACTTTTTGCCACATTAATTGCTCCTTTCTTACCCCCCCTCATATATGATTTACCTTTCCAGTTTTATGAAAGGGGGACGTCGGTATTTTCAATAATTATTTTTCTGAATCAACAGGGGGGTACTTGATTAAATTTCCAAATTCATCAAAATAGAGCCCTTCTTCTATATCAGATTGTAATCGACGTTTAGCATTGTGACATTCTTCACATAAGAGTTGCAAATTGTTTTCATTTAAAGTAATATTAGGATCTTCTATGTTCTCTGGTGTTATTTCAATAATATGATGTACTTGATCACCATACTCACCACATTCTTCACATGTCCAATTTCTTGATTGACAAATATAAAGACGTAATTTTTTCCATTTTTTAGAATTATAAAATGATTTAGAATAATCAAGTGCCATTATATCAGCTCCAAATAAAAAGAACTATTTCTAGTTCTAGTATCAAATGATACTGTAAAAAATATATATCATGTTTTAGTAAGTAGCGAACTCACCTTTCTTAAAGATAATGGATAGAATTACATAGCTTCTTTTAACTACATAACCACATTTATACTAACCATCGTTTAATACATATTTTCCACACTATCATTTAAATAGTATTTGGAAATATCTTCATATCTCCATGATACTATCTTAACATACCTTTTGTCCCCTTTTGTCCCATCTTTAAATTTTTTAATATATTTTTAATGATTCTACTAATTTGAGACTTACTATATGGTATCTTTCTAGCTATAGCTCGTATTGTTAAACCATCAAGAAAGTAATAACAATATATTATGTCATACCAATCTTTACTTTGTCTTAACTCTAATTCTTTTATATCTAATAATCTTTTGCTTTCATTTAAAATAGATTGTGCTTCTAATATTTTTCTATCTAAATCTAATTCATCTTTTTTTTGTACATATAATTCAAAAGGATTTTCATGTATTCCACCTGTAATAGTCTCTCCTTTAACCTTTACTGCACTTGGTAATGTTTTTATAAATAACATAGTTTTCTTATCTATGTAATTATTCAAATTGTTGTATGTTTTATTATAATTTTTCTTACATTTATTATACTCTATATATACCATTTAACTCTCCTTTTTATTTCTATTTTTTAAAATAATTTATTAAATAAATAATAACTATTGTAGTACAAATAATTAAAGTTATTAAAATTGAATTATCCATATATTCCTCCTATTCTAATATTTAATCTTTTCTAACTTTTGCTTTTTTTCTTTCATTGATGTTTTAGTATAAATAGCAGTTGTATTTATATTACTATGGCCTAATATATCTGCTAACTCATCTAAATCAATTCCATTTTCTTTACATTGTATTGCAAATAAATGTCTCCAAGCATGAGCATGAATTTTATTAGGATTTATTTTTGCTTTTCGTGCAATTTTCTTTAGCCATCTCCAAATAGTTGAATTATCAGGCATTCTTTTAGGATCATTTTTATATTTTTCATCTGTACTTCTAAAAATATAACCCTCTTTGATTTTTCTATCTTTACAATAGTGTTTCAAATCTCTTCTTAATTCATTTGTTATTATTAAAAAACGTTCTTTCTTTTTATTATAAACCTTTATATAATTGCTATCTAAATTTTCAACAGTAAAATATTTTAATTCACTTATTCTTGCTCCTGAAAAAGCAAAAACTTTCATAATATAATAAGCTTCCATATTGTTAAGTTGTTTAGCCCATCTTAACATTCGTTTATGTTCTTGAGGTTCTATTTTATCTTCCAAATTAGATTTTTCTTGAATTTTGAATTGCTTAACAGTGCAATCATCTAATTTTAAAAAATAAAGAAATTTATTTATAACAACAATGAATTGATTACATGAATTTAAAGAAAAACCTTTTGTTTGTAAATCATTTTTCCAATTCATAATTAATCTTTTATTTATTTCAAATTCTTCAGTTGGTATATATTCAATTAATTTATTAACTGCATTTCTATAACTTTTTAAAGTTCTATCAGCTTTCTCATCTAAATCTAAATTATCTATAAACTCATCAAGTTTATTTTTTAATTCTTCTTTATTCATTTAATACATCTCCTAATGAGGATAAATTAGTATCCAAATTATCTAAAAAAGATAAATTTTCAACTGGATGAAAATATCCGACATAATAAGCAATATTTATGCCATGTTCTTTTATAAATTTAATAATATCTGTTATATTACAAGCAAAACAATAACCTTTTTTACAAACCAAGATATATTTAATATTATTCATATTGCACCTCCTATATAGTTTGCAAGATATGTACTATATTATATTGCACCTATTAAACATCAATTTTTTCGTTTATTTATAAGACTTTAAAGCATATTTTTTATTACTGATACTTTTTGCTATTTTTAAGGGTATTTTTTAAATATATAACATTATCAATTTTTTCGTCTAAATAACATTCCAATCCAGATGGTGATACTCCTAATGATTTCCATAAAATATAATATATTTTTTCAAATATATTTTTAGCTTTGTAATCACCACAAAACATAGCATAACATTTATAATTCATTGATTGTTTATTTATATCCATATCTATTTTTTGTTCTTGATTATTGAAACATTTCTGACATAATACTTTATTGTCTTTACCTTTACAAAAATCAAACTTTCCACAAATATCACATTTATCTTTATATCTCATAATATCTTCCTTTACCTTAATAAAACCATTAATACTAAAATAAATATTATTATAATAGTTAAAATAGTTGCTCTTTTTTTACTCATAAGTCTTTTTTATTTATCTCCTATTTTTATTTTCTAGTTTTTGAAATCTAATATGTATAGAATTTTGACAGCCACATTCTGGACAATCAAAACAATCATAATAAGTTATTCCATTTAATGCTGATGCTACTCCTTGATTTCCTATAGCAGTGTATCTTTTTCTTTTTAATAATTGAAATTTATTTCCACAAAATTTACAACTATATAATTTTATTTTTTTCATCATTATTTCACTTCCTTATCATATAAAATTGATAAAATATAATTTAATTTATCTATACAATCTTTCCAATATGTTGCATTATGATTAGCTGTAGGTGAATGCATACTTTTTTCAAAATTTAATTTACTTTCACAAATTTTTTTATATTCTTCTAAGATTTCTATTGCTTCATCAATAATTTTGTCTTTTTCTTCTAATTGGTGTTTTAAATCAATAATTCTTTCATGATAATATTTCAATACTGAAGAATATTTTTGATATTTTTCATCTTGCATAAGCTCAACATAAATTTTTTTAAAATATTTTAAAGCTTCATTATCTTCTTTATTCATTATTTATCATTCATCTACCTTTTCTACTAAATCAGCTTTTATTAAATCATACAATAAATCTAATCTTATACTAGAATTATCATTTAAAAATTGATATGGAAATATTTCTCTTGTATCTTTATCAAAAAGTAATTCCCCATAACTCCACAAAAAATCTTCTTCGTCCATATCACAACCTAATTCTTTTAAATCTACATTATCTTTTATTTTTAACATTTAATCATCTACTTTCTATTATCTATAAAAATGTATATAATAAATCCTATAAATATAATTATTGAAATTATTGTACCTATTGTTTGTATCATTGCCCATGTTTCTAACCAATTCATTATTTCTTACCTTCCTTTAATTCTTTATTTTCTCCCCAATCATCTTTTATAGTTGAAATCCAACCACAATGAACTGCTTTAATACTTCCATCTAGTCTATGAAATTTTTGTGCATCCCAACCTTTGTATAACTCAACTCCAAAATCAGTTTTCCCTTTTGCTATACTATATCTTAAAACGTCACTTACTATAATAATAAAATCTATTTTGCATTTTACTAAATGTCTTATAAATTCTCTAACTTGACTAAATGGAGGATTTGTTATAACTAAATCATATTTGCTATAATCTATATTTCTCCATTCCTTATCATCACATTTTACATTGTAATAACAGTCTTTCAAGTATTTATAAATATTACTTTCTTTATTATCACAAGGACATATTATTTTTTTGCCTCTTAAATCGTATTTATGTAATTCTCTAACTGCATCTTTATACATTGTAAAAAACTCATCATCTAATGTTTTTCTCTTGCATGTTTTAATTTGTTGTGGCATTATTTTTTTCCTTTAATTCTTGTAATTTTTCTAAAACATCCATATAAGCTCTACCGCTTGAAAAATCAGTATAACCTTCAAGTATTTCTTCGAGCCACTTTTCAAATTCAGTTAAAGTATTATTGTTTCTTTTCAATTTTAAAATCTCATCAAGAACCTCGTTATATAATTCTGTTCCTAATAATTTATTAATTTGCGTGAAATAATCATAAACAATGTCATAATTTGTTTCTGATATATCTAATTTTTCTTTTAATTCTTTATTTTCTTTTATTAATCTCTGATGTTCTTCTTCATCAAAACAATGTGTTGTTCCTTTTAATGTTAATTTTAGTTGCTCCTTTTCTTGTTGTAATTGTTCAATAGCATTTGCACCATTTCTTAAAATAGTTTGTTCCATATCACTTAAAGTTCTTATTTTAGAAAATTTATACATTGTTTCTTTTGTACTTTGAATTTTATCTTCACTCATTTTTACCACCTTATCTATACTCTATATTTTCATTATGTTTACTTGATACAACATGAGTTTCAAACGTATCGTCATTCCAAAAATGTCTATCATAAAGTTCTGCAGTATCTTGATTTTCTTCACTATGATTTAATTTGAAAATATCTTCACATATTGTTGTTATTGTTCCAAAATAAATTTTATTATCATATTCTCCTAAAACATACAATCTACCATATTCATCTTCTTTGGCATTATTTAACATTTCTAAAAACTTATCTTTATTCATTTTTTACCACCTATTATCTTCTAATTTATACATTTCCTTTCTTTTTCTATTTTTATATGTTCTATTATCTTCACACCATTTACAACCTTTATGATTTCTACACATACTGTCTATACTTTTTTCTCCACGATATTGCTTTCTTTTTTCTTTTTTATGTTCTATTGCTTTATTTAAACTCATTGTATTCCTTTATTATCTGTAATAATTATTTTTAATTCTATTAAGAACTTCATTTGAAGTTAAATACCCTAAAACACTATCACATTTGAGTTCTTCTTCTGTTAAACAACCTTGAATTTCCAATAAATCTTCATCTGCCCCATAAGTCGTATAACCTTCAATAACTGATATTAATCTTTTTTCTTCATTTCTTACTTGATTGGGTTCATATACAATTATTTGAAAAAAAGCCTTTTCTAAACTATAAGTTAGAGGATTTACAAAACTTCTATCAAAAAAATCATAAGGAATATTTTCGTTATCTAACATAATCTTTAATTTAAAAATTTCTTTATAATCTACTTTCATTCTTTATCACTCTTTTCTATAAAATCTAGTGTTTCTTGATAAGCAAATAGTTTTGCTTCACAATATAATTTTGTATTGCCGATGTTATGTTTTTTATAAATAACAACATATTTTTTATATTCTTTTATCTTATTTTTTAAAAATTTAATTAATTCTTTTTGATTTTTGTCTAATTTTATTACATAATCTATAAAATCCAATTGTTCTTTATTATCATGCCAACATGACATTCCATCTATAAATAAATCAATAATTTGTTGCCTAGTCATTACTGTTTTAATTTTGGGTTTATAATAATCATTATTTTCATCTACTATACGTCCAAAACCATCTTTATCTATTATCGAATGTAATTCTTTTTTCATTTTATTTTTCCTCCAACTTTTCTAAATAATATCTTTGATGATTGTGCATAACATATCTTCCAATTTTATCATTATGTATTTTCAGTTCTCTTGTTGGTGTACTATCTCTTTTTTCATCATATTCATCATAAAATCCAACTCTTAATTTTTCAGCAATAAGTTTATTATCTTCATTAACTACTTTTGTAGTACCAAATACTGTAGCATATAATTCAATATTATTTTTCATCTTTATCTAACCTTTCTTTTAAGTATTTTTGATTTTTAATTAGTTGGCGAATAATATATCTATTTCTCATTATTTCCTCTTCGACATTATCACTATAAACCATACCTAAATCTTCTATATCTTCCCACTCATAATCGTCTTCTGATAGAATTTTAACTGGATCATTTAATTTATTATTTTCAATATAATAATTAAAATTTAAAGAACATCTTTTACAATAACTTGGTTCATTTTCAATATACGAAACTGTTCCATCACTTTTTATATAAAAAAACCATATATTATTATCTATTTTTATCTTGTTAGGTGCTTTATCATCTTTAATAAGTCCTATTAACTCATACATTGTTATTTCTTTATTTTCCATTTGCTCACCTTCTATAATCTTTTTGTTTTAATTGAAAACCATTTTAAAATGTCAGCTATAATAATTGTGCTAATTATCAAAACCCCTTTTCCATCATATTCAAATGCCATAAATCTTGCCCATATTAGTAATACTATTAAACATTCAATTATACTTATAAAAATTAATCTAACATTCTTTTTTAATTTCATAACTCTATCTCTTTTCTTTTACAGTAATTTTCAAAAGATTTTCTATTATTCCATCTTTTTAAATATTTTATAAATTTCACTAAAGAATCTACTTTTAATTTAATTTTCATATTTTTATCTCCAATAGTACTCTATAGCTCGTATTATTGAATATATTATTTGACCAATTAACACACCTATTTCAAGTCCTAAAAAGAATATCTGTATTGTTCCAGTAGTTAAAAGTACAACTGCCATAAATATAAAAACAATAAGTGAATAAATATATATCATTTTAGTCATTCCTTTCTTTTAACATAGATTTAGTTTGTGATGACAATGTAGTTCTTTTAATACCTATTACTTTTTTTCTAGGTCCTGTTGCTGGTTTTAATTTTTTAACTATATATTTATTTGCCATGCTTTCTTCCAATTTTTTGTTTACCTCTTTTAATTCTTTTTTCAATATTTTAATTTCTGCTTTTAATTTATTATTTTCTTTAGTTAAACCACCTTTAGTACCTTCAAGTTCTTTTTTTCTTTCTTTTAAAGTTTTTATTATTTCAGTTTGTGCTAAAGTTGTATTTAAATATTCTGTTTCTTTTTCTTCTATTTCTTTTTGTTTAAATTCTATTTCATTATCTTTTTTCTGATTAATTTCGTTTAAAATTGCATTAACTTTCATAAGTTTAGCTATTTGTTTATCTTTTTCTTCTAATTTTTTATCTTTTTTAGTTTTGATTAATTTCTTTACTATCTTTAACATTTATTCCAACTCCTTTATTATTCATTTCTACAATTGTTTTTCTTAACTCTTTTATTCTTTCTGTTAAAATTTTATTATTTTGTGTTAATTCACTATTTTTTACATATAATCTATCATTATCTTCTTTATATTTTTTTATAGTATCAATTACATCTAAACCATTTATATAAACTTTTCCATTTTTTTCTTCTATTTTCATAAATTATCTCCTATTCTAATATCTTTAAAAAAATCTTCTTTAATATCTCTATCAGGATTTAAAATTTTTGTAATTATATTTTTTTCTGTTTCATCAGTTGTTTTATTTAAAATTAAGTTTAAAAATTCATTATATTTTTGATTAAATTCTTTATCTGACATATCATAAAGTTTTTTTACATCAACTTCTTTATTAGCTAATTTTAAATATTGTTTTTTTATGTAATTAATAGATCTACATCTTTTTTCATGTGATATTAATTTGTCATAGCTATTAAATTCTTTATTGCATCTTTTACAATAGAAAATCATTTTTTTAAAATCTATTTTATCTTTAACCTTTTGCAAATCTCTAGTTATAATCTTTAGTGGCGGAAATGTATGAATAAAATCATTTAACTCTAATAATTCATTAACTTTCTTTTTAACATCTACATAATCATATTGTGAAAGTTCAGTTGCCCATATTTCTATCATTTCTTGATTACTTTTAAAATTTGGATAATAAGCATTAAAGAAATTTAATAATTCTTTTGTTTCTGACTCACTCATTTATTCCCTCCTAAAAAATTATTGATAATATCTTTATTTTTCTCATAATTATTTTTAAAAGTTTTTTTATTATGTTTTCTTTCTAAAAATTGTTTTTCTCTTTCTTCAGCTTCATTAACAGTAGTAATATTATCTTTTTTATATTCATATAAAATACTGTCTATATATTTAACTCTAAATACACGATTTAATTCTGCTTGTTTTATAGCATATCTTGTTAGTTCATCATCATTCCAAGTATTAATAATTTCATATTCACTTGAACTTAATGTTCTACCAAATATTTCTTCAATTAGTTCAAATAAATTTTTGCTATTAGTTATTGTTGTTGTATTATTATTAATATCATTATCATTATCATTTTCATTATCATTATCATTTTCATTTTCATTATCATTAGGGTTGTTTTTTACCCCATTCGGTTGTTTCGGTTGTTTTTGTGCATTTTTATTTCCTTTAGGAGCACCACCTTTTTTGCCATTTATTTGGTTAATTTTGCACTTTTTTTCATACTTATTTTTATCAATAACCAATTGGTTGTTTATGAAGTTAAATGCTATTTTTATATCATCTTCCAAAACAACCTCTTTTTGAGTTGTTTTTGAGTTGTTTTCTATTTGTTTTAATTGATTTTCAAAAATTGCCCTAAATAGTCTACCTAATTGTTCGTTAGAAAATGATTTAATTGCATCATATTGACTTAAATAAAAAATTATGCTGTCTTTCATATCAGTTCCTTAAAGAAATTTCTATTTATTACAAACATAATATTCGTCACCACTAGATGTATATTTCAATTTTATTCCATATCCTTCTGATGCACATTCTTTAGAAACACGTTCTATGTGATCTATATATTGAGCATTAGAAATATTTAATAAAACAACTATAGACAATAATGAAAATAAAATTACAATTAATCCTACATAATATTTTTTACAATTTTTATTTGATTTCATAAAAGTTTATTCCTTTCTATTTAGTGTTGAGTTTTTTTGTGTGTTACAGCACACTTGACTTTGTAATAAAAATATGTTAATCTTTATAAGTAATTTTTATTACAAATTGCGTGAAATACTCATTATATTTTTTGAGTATTTTTTCATATGCCAAATCTTTTTTTTATAAGTTTTGTTAATGCAAGTTTATTTCTACATTCTGGAATATAAAAACCTTTAAGTTTCATTTCTTCTTGTATTTCTTCTATATATTTTCTACATCTCTCAATACCTACAGTAGGCATAATAATTTTTAAATCCTTTGCAGTCATATAAACTTGATTTAATACATCTTCTTTATTTTTCATATTATTCTTCCTTTAATTATCTGTTACTGAATCACTTATTGTTGTATCGTCAAATAAATCCTCTAAAGTAAAATTGGTATTTTTTTTACTGTTGATTAAATCTCTCAATAATCTTGCCTGTTTAGTAGTAAAATTTGCTTTTCCATTTATTTTAAGATTAATAGTACTTAATGATTTAACGTTTAGCTTATCAGCTACTTCTTGTTGTGTTATATTTAAATCCTTTAATATTTTACCTAAATCTTTCATGTATTCTCCTTTCTACGATTTTTCGTATATGTAAGGTAAAAAAATAATTTATTTTTAACCTTCATTGCTATTTTATACGATATTTCGTATATTGTCAATAGTTAATTTATGATTTTTCAAAAAATGTTTGATTTTTCGTAAACTGTACATTATAATTAGTGTGAAAGGAGAAAAAGATGGTTGAAGATGAAATAAAGAAAATTATAATTGATAGATATGGTTCAATTAGACAATTTGCAATGAAAATTGACGTTCCATATACTACTATAGATACAATTTTAAGACGTGGAATAGATAATTCAAACGTAAAAAATGTTATTAAAATGTGTAAAGGATTAAATATTTCTGTTGATAAACTAGTTGATACTAATACTTTAGTAAACGCACTTAATTTTGATAATCTTACACCTATTGATATACCTGATTCAATACAAATACCTGTATTAGGAACAATTAAAGCAGGTATAGCAATAGAAGCTCAACAAGATATCATTGAATATATTGACATTCCTAAAGATTGGTCTAAAGGTGGAAAAAAATTTTATGGTTTAAAAATAAAAGGTGACAGTATGTTTCCAAAATACAGTGAAAATGATATTGTTATTTTTGAGCAAAATGAAGATTATATGTCAGCAAATAAAAAAGATTGTGCTGTAATGGTTAATGGCTATGATGCAACATTTAAATATGTAACAATAAATGATGATGGTATAACTTTAACACCATTGAATTTAAATAATCAAGATAATTATCAACCTACATTTTATAATAAACAACAAATCGAAACTTTACCAGTTAAGGTAATAGGAATAGCTAAAGAAAAGAGAACAAGACTATGAAAGAAAATAGAAAATATTTATTATTATGTATATTTGGTGGTTGGTTAGGGTTACATAAGTTCTATAAAAAACAAATTGGTATAGGTATATTATACATGCTTACATATGGACTTTTCTTGTTTGGATGGTTTCATGATATTTACATTGCATATTTGGATTATAAAGAGATTACAAATAAAAAAAATATAACTCTTAAAAAATGTAAATATTGTAATTGTTTTGTAACAGATAAAGACAAGTATTGCCCAAATTGTGGAAAAACAACTGAAAATGCTAACGATTTATATAATACATCTAGTTCTAATTTTTCTTCAAATAAGATTCCACATGAAGTTTATTTCAATATATATAGAAAAAATAAAGCAGATTTTTATCCAAATGACTATATAGTTATTGATACAGAAACAACTGGATTAAAACCTGAAAATGAAAAAATAATAGAAATTTCGGCAATAAAATATATTAATGGTGAACCTATAGATTATTTTTCAAAATTAGTTAACCCACAAAAAAAATTAAGTAAATTCATTTCAGAACTTACTGGAATTAAGGATCATGATCTAATAAATGAACCGACTATTGATAAAATATTGCCTGAATTTTTTAAATTTATAGGAGATTTTACTTTAGTTGCACATAATATATCATTTGATATAGAAATGATTGCATGTGAAGCTTACAGAAATAATATAAATATGGTTAATAATAAACTGATTGATACAGTTACACTTGCAAAAAAAATGATACCAGAAAATAAAATAGAAAATTATAAATTAAGTACATTAAAAGACTATTTTGAAATAAACATTAAATCTCATAGAGCAACTGAAGATTGTGAAATGTGTAATATAGTATACCAACAATATTTAAAATTTATTAAAAATGAAAAACAAATAATAAATGGCAAAAATAAAAAAGAAGTTTTACAAAATAACTAGATTTTATTCATTTATGAAAATAAATATTAAAAAATCCTCTATTTGCTGTAACAAATAGAGGTCGGAGATAACTCCTAAGAAAAATTACTCAACACCAATTAAGGAATTTTTCTATGCTTTAATTTTATCATAGATTAAATTCCTTATCAAGAAAAAGAAAGAAGGAATTTAATATGGCAGTTTACGAAAGTAAAAAAGTCACTAAAGATGGAAGAAAATATTTTTTTAGAATTAAATATAAAGATATATTTGGCACTACACATGATTATACTTCTGCCAAATATAAAAATAAAAAAGATGCAATTAATGAAGAAGCTCTATTTAGAGTTTCAGTAAAAGAAAAAACAACTTCAAATAATATTACTATCAAAAATATTTTTACTGAACTTATTGCTACAAAAAAAAGAAGTTTAAAAATTCAAACTATAAATAAGAATTATAATTTATTTAAACATCTAAAATTGATTGAAAATAAAAAAATAAATGATTTAAATTTAAATGATTATAACAAGCTTTTAAAATATTTGGAATCTTTAAATTTCACTACAGATTATAAAAATAAGATTTTAGGTTTATTAAAACAAATAATAGTTTTTTCTAATAAATATTATAATACAGATACACAAATCTTGAAATTTATTGAAACTTTAAAAGATAATAAGATAAAAAAAGAAATGTTATTTTATACGTACGATGAATATATTAAATTTGAAAATGTGATTGAAGACTTTAATTGGAAAACTTTTTTTAAAACATTATATTATATGGGACTAAGACAAGGTGAAATACAAGCATTAACTTGGAAAGATATTAATTTTGAAAATAAAACTATATCAATTAATAAAAGCTTAACTTCAAAAATAAAAGGAATAAATTGGCAAGTTTCTACCCCAAAAACAAAAAGTAGTGTTAGAACATTACCACTTTTTGAAACAGTTCTAAATGATTTAAAAACGATGTATAACAATGCTCAAGAATATAAAGATTTTTCAAACGAGTGGTTCATTTTTGGAAATTCTATTCCTTATAAGGAAACGACAATTCAAGCACATAAAAATTTGTATTGTAAATTAGCAAATTTAAAACAGATTCGAGTACATGATTTTAGACATAGCTGTGCATCATTTTTAATTAACAAAGGTGCAAGTATAACTTTAGTAAGCAAATGGTTAGGACATAGTAATATAAGTATGACACTTAACACATACACTCATTTGTATAAATCAGAATTAGAAACTATAGTAAATTTTATAAATAATTAAAAAAAGTGTGTTTCCTAGTGTGTTTCAAATTTAAAAAGTATTAAAAAAGTCCTATTTTAAGGACATTAATTTTTAAATGGTGTCCCCGATCGGAATCGAACCGATATTTCCATCTTAGGAGGATGATACACTATCCATTATGTTACGAGGACATATAAATATTTTAACATAAAAAAAATATTTGGACACTACTTTTGTCCAAATAAAATCATATTCATTATAAATAACATATACATAGTTATTGCATTTTTAAATTTATATTTAGATAATTCATAAGTTGCAACACCTTTATCTACTAAAGTTACTACCCAACTTTCTCTATATTTTGGTATTACTTTTCCTAATGGAAACATATGAGATACTATAACATTTTTTTCTAATTCATTTACATAAAAATCTTTACATGCATTATTATATGCAATCATTGGATGTACTACTCCTTTTTTTATTCCAGTAACTCCATTAAAATCACTTTCAGTAAAATAATCATGTAAAAGTGCTGCACGAGTAGCAGAAACATAATCTAAATGTAAAAATTTAGAAATTTTATAAGTAAATTTACTTACTCTCATTACATGCATATATCTAGTTAATCCATGATGGCTTTCTTTTTTTAATTCATTAAATTTATCGGTATTTATTATATTATTCGCTATTTCGTCAAAACTTATTTCAGTTTTCTTCATCTATTTATTCACCTCAGCATAAAAAGATTATAACATATATATTAAAAAATGTAATAATATTTTTACATAATATTATATTAATTTACATATAAATTTAAAACTTACATTAGTCTAATAAAGTAAATAAAAAAAATATACTTTACAGTATACTTTATTTTAATCTATTAAATAATGGTTCTATATTATCTAAAATAATATTATTTTTTATTTCAGAATAACCCCAACTAGCCTCATTTATATTTAAATATTTTCTAATTTTACTTGCTGTTTCTGGCATAATAGGTTCAATATAATTAGAAATATTTAATATTATATTACTACAAGTATAAATACAATCATTAAATTTATTTATATCTTCTTTAAATAATACCCATGGTGTTTTATCATCATAATATTTATTAGCAGTTTCTAATACATTCATAATAACATTAGTTACTTCTCTAAATTCTATTTTTTCCATATTTTCTTCTATTTCTTTATAAGAATTAATTAACATTTCTTTAATATTTTCATCCATATTAGCAGGTTTTATTTCATTTAATCCTTTAAATTTTAATGTTCTATTAATAAAGTTACCTAATTTATTATTTATTTCATTATGAGTTACATTATAATCTTCTATAGTAAAGTTAGAATCTTTTTTTTCTGGACCATTTCTAAATAAATGAAATCTTAATGTATCTATATTAAACATATCTTTAGCCTCTAATACAGTTATTCCATTACCTTTACTTTTTGATATTTTTTCATCATTAAAGTTTAAATATTCACTAGAAACTATCATATCAGGTAATTTATAATTATCTTCTAATGCTAAAAGTAATCCTGGGAATATTATACTATGAAAAGTTATATTATCTTTACCATGTACCATATACATAATACTATTATTATTTTCTTTCCACCAATTTTCATAATTTAAATTATTTCTATTACAATAATCCATTGTTGTAGTTAAATAACCTAATACTGCTTCTATCCAAACATACATTCTCTTATCTTCATAATTAGGTATAGGTATATTAATGCCCCAATTTAAATCTCTTGTTACTGCTCTATCAGGTAATCCTTCTTTTAAATATTTATTAGTTTCATTTTGAGCATTTTTTCTCCATTTTGATTCATTATTCTTAACATATTCTGAAATTTTTCCTTGTAATTTAGATAATGCTATATATAAATTTTTATTTTCTTTAGTAGAAGTAATATTACCACAATTAGTACATGTTGCACCAATAAGTTCATTTTTTAAAAATACATGACCACAATCACATTGATCTCCTTTAGAAATATTACCACAATCAGGACAAATTAAAGTTAATTCTCTATCTTGAACAAATTTTTTACAATTAGAACAATAATTATCTTCATCTATACGTTCAAATATATATCCATTATCATACATTTTTTTAAATAAATCTTCACATGTTTTCATATGATAATCTGATTCAGTTAATGTATATAAGTTATAAGAAAAATTCATTATATTAAATGATTCTATAAATTCATCATGATATTTATTTGCAATTTTATCAGGTGTTGTATTTTCTTTTTTAGCACGTTCTGTAATAGGAGTTCCATGACAATCAGTACCTGAAACGTATATAACATTATCACCTTTAAGTCTATGATATCTTGCTAATATATCGCCTGGTAATAATCCAGCAATGTGACCTAAATGTAATGTATTATTAGCATATGGCCATGCTCCACCAATAAGTATATTTCTACCATTTTTATTAATTTTTATATCATTATATATTTCTTTCAATTTTATCACCTATTCTACTTTTGTTTTCCATAAACCATGTTTATTGCAATATGAATATATAGTTGCACCTTTTACATAATCAAACTCAACTTTTGGAGTATCATTTATTGTTAGATAAATAAATTTTTCACAAGTATCACTTACTAGGCAAATCCATTCTATTAAGTGTTCACTTTCCATAACATGATTTACTTCAACAATAATTTTATTATTTTTAATAGTTACTAATGGTTTATGTTTTTCTTGACTTCCATCACTTGTATTTGACGTTAATGTTTCCATTTCTTCATCACAACACATTATTCCACATCTACAATTACAATCATTTATAACTTTTATTAATGCATTACAGTTATTACATTTTTTTAAAATTAGTTCTCTCATATAATCTCTCCCTTTAAATATATGACTATTATAGCATGTATTATCAAATAATTAAATTAAAAAAGAAAATATTTATTACATTTTCTTTAATTAAACAATCTCATTATATCTTGATATGTTATTACTAACATTAAAATCATTAGTAATATAAATCCAATTGTATGAAACCAATTTTCTACTTCAGGTTTAACTGGACTGCCTTTTATTTTTTCAATTAATACAAATAGAATTCTTCCACCATCAAATGCTGGGAATGGTAATACATTGACAAATCCTAAATTAACTGATAAATATGCAGTTAAATATAATATGTTTTGGAAACTTGTCTTAGCCGCACCTACTACAGAATACATTCCAACAGGACCTGCTAGGCTATTTAAACTAAGTTTACCTGTTATAAGTTTTGCAATAATTAAAGCCATACTAGATATAATACTCCAAAATTTTATAAATGCATATTTTAATGAACTTAATATACCTTTATTTAAATTTTCCCCTGCACCAAAACCAAACAACATTACTTCATTTCCTTCTTCATCTTTCGTTTTTTCAGGTGTTATTTCATATTTTTTAGTAGTTCCATCTTCTTTTTTTACAACGAAATCATATGAATCATTTTTATTTTTTAATGCAAGTGCAACTTGTATTTTATCCCATGTAGGAGTTTTTACACCATTAATACTTACTATTCTATCACCAATTTCTATTCCTGCTTCTTCTATTGGAGCATTTTCTGTTACTAACCCAACGTAACTTAATTGTTCAGAACTACCCCAAATCATTCCTTGTAAGAATAACAATACTAATGCAAGAATAAAATTCATTGTAACTCCTGCGACTAATATTAAGAATTTTTGATATGGTTTCTTATTACACATATATTTATTTTTAGGTAATTTTTTTTCTTTTTCTTCAACAACTTCTCCAGCCATAGCACAAAAACCACCTATTGGAAGTAGTCTAATACTATATAATGTTGGATCTTTTTTT
>CANRKW010000008.1 GCA_947631345.1 uncultured Bacilli bacterium
GTTTTATTAGCCTCTAAATTACCCCCCCCGGTGCAATATATTGTACAAATTCTCTAGTTAACTTCATATCTATCTTTCTCCTTTTATTTTTCTTATATTTTCATTTTATACTTATTTTTTGTTGAAGTCAACATCTTTTTATTCAATTCTGCGAACTACAAACTATTTATTTTCTAAATCAATGTGCAGATTCAATTCTTCTTCAGTCGGTAATTCTTTTAAAATTTCTGGTGGCAAATATTCAGCTAATTCATATGTACTAACACCAATTGGTTTATTTATATCTCTTAATGCATATTCAACATTTAATTTATTTTTATTCCTAACAAGAATAATTCCTATAGATGGATTATCTAAATCTGTTTTTAACATATCGTCTAATGCAGATAGGTAATAGTTCATTTTTCCAGCATATTCAGGTATAAACTTTTTATTTTTTAATTCAATTGCTACATAGCAATGTAATTTAGTATGGTAAAATAATAAATCAATGTAGTTCTCCTCGTCATTTACTGTAACTCTATATTGATTAGCAATAAAGCTAAAGCCATTTCCTAATTCTAGCAAAGTCATTTTGATTCTTTCTATCATTGCATTTTCAATATCTTTTTCTACAAAATTTTCTCGTAAAGAACCAACATCAAATATATAAGGATCTTTCATAATCTCTTTTGCTAAAGCACTTTGTGGCTGTAAAAGTGTTAATTTAAAGTTATTTGGTTTGTCTCCAAGAATTTGTCTACTATATGCATCTCTTTTTATTTGAATTTCCAAGTAATCATAGCTCCAGCCATTATTATATGTTTCTTTTATATACCATATTTTTTGGCTATTATCTTTAACACGGTCCATTATTATTGAATTATGTGACCACGGAATTTTATAAGATAATTCTTTTAATTCTTCATCATCTTTTACAGATAAATAATATTTTTTCATATTATGAAGATTTCTAGAAGAATAACCTTTAGCATTAGGAAACCTAAGTTTTAATTCAGTGGATAACTCATTTATAAACTTATTTCCCCATACTATATTGTCATTAATTACTCTGCCAATATAAAAATATAAATTCATTACACTTGCATTAGCATTTTCAAATATTTCTAATTGTGCCTTTTCAATTTTTGATACTATATCATTTATAGTAGTTCTAAAGTCTTTTATCTCCGTTTCCAACATTTCAAATCTCCCCTTCTTTTAATTTTGCAGACGCGTCTGCAAAATTGTTAAATACTTATATTGTTTCAAGTTGTAACAATATTCTAACACCTAAACGTACGTTTTACAATATATTTTTATTGTTTTTTTTGATTAAAAAATAAACCATAATAAATGGTCTATCTTATATATAAATTACTAAAATAATATAAAAGCAATAGTATTAAAAATAAGTGCAACAATAAACATTAATCCTGTAATTAAATCACTTTTATCTTTCTTTATTTTATAACGACTTAAAAATGAAACACAGTCATAAGCACATAATAAACTAACAATACTTGTCATAGGTATATTTTTAAAAAATGATATTAACATTAAAACAATTGAAAATAAAGTCATACCTATAATACCATATTTCATTGATTTTAAATTTACTAGTTCTGTTAATTTAATAATATTTTCTTCACTTTTTTCTTTAATATCTTTTGTTTCTATTTTTTCTCCCGCTAGTATTTCATTTACATTTACATCTAATATTTCACTAAATGGCTTAAGTAAAGACATATCCATTAAACATACTCCTCTTTCCCATTTACTTACAGCATTTTTTGTAATACCTAACTTTTCTGCTAATTCTTCTTGAGTTAATTCTTTTAACTTTCTTTGTTTAGAAATAAATTTACCAATTTTTTCTTGATTCATTTTTCCTCCTTTCAAAAAGAACTATAACATTTAAGTATTATTTTTTAAACATACTATAGGTTTACTTTATATAAAAGATTCAACAATTTCATAATTTTTTAGTCATATCTATAACTCTATTATGATACCCATTTTCTTTATAGAATTTAATAGCATTTTCATTATAAGCAAAAACTTCAAGTAAAACATCTTTACATCCAATATCTAATAAATATTTTTCCATATAATTTAATAATATTTTACCATAACCTTTTTTTCTATATTTTTTAGATATAACTAATTCAGTAATTCTTCCTCTTTTAGGTGATCTAAAATCATATTCAAGTGTTTCTTCATTATTAATAAGCCCTAATATTAAGCCTACTATTTTATTGTTTTCTTTATATAAAAGCATTTTACCTTTGTATTTTTCTATTTCTTCTATAGTTTTATTAAAGTATTTTTCTTTAAAGTTTTCTCCTATAATATTGTATTTTTCTATATCAATACTAGCAATATATTCTTGTAATTCTACTAATAAATCTTTTATTTCTTCATCATATTGATTATTATATTCAATTATCATTTTTTACTTCCTATATACATTGCGTGACCACACATTTCTATTATTTCTCTTTTTGTAGATGTTTCTTCTATTAAATCCATTATTTTATTAAAAATTTTGTCATCTTTTATATTATATATATTATCTTCTTTTTCATAACCAATACTTCTTATAGATCTTATTTCTTTCATTTTAAAATTGCACGCTTTAAATAAGTTTTCTATTTCAGTAACACTTGGGTAATATCCTTCTTGAAAACCTTTGTTAGATAAATTATTGAATTTTCCAGTTTTAAATACTTCATTAAGATTATTTACATCTACTTGTTCTGGATGTCTAAAGTATCTATCCATTATTGCAATACTGCCTGATAAATATGGGATAAAGCTTGCAAAAATCATACCTTCATTTTTTAATACTCTATTTACTTCATTTAAACATTGTTTTCTTTCTTCTTTTTCTAAAAGATGATAAAGTGGTCCAAATAATAATACAACATCAAATTGTTCATTTTCATATATTGATAAATCTAAAGCATTAACTACATCACAAGATATTATTTTCTTTTCTTTAGTTTTGTTTTGTTCATTTGCTTGTTCTATTAAGTTTTCAGATAAATCAGCTAAATATACTTCATAACCTAATTCTGCTAAAAGGAAACTATATACCCCTGCTCCTCCTCCTAAATCTAATATTTTTGCCTTTTTTGGTAAATATTTTGCTAAAATTCTTTTTGTCATTTCATATTCTAGACGTCCACTATTATCATTAAATAGTCTGTCTTTTTCATTAAATTCCGAATAATAATCTTTAATTTTTAAAAAATTTGTCATTATTAATCCTCCTAGGTATTATTATACAAAAGAAAGAGCAAACTTTCTATTTCATTTTATAATTTTTCTTTTGTTATATGAAATGAATCATATTCAATATTTAGTATTTCTCTATCTAAATAATTATATATTACTATTTTTTTATCTTTTGAGTTTATTGTAAATGTATTAGTAGTCATTACTTCATTTAGTTCTGGATATTTTCTAAAATCTTTAAATATTGAACTGTTATATTCAGTTGATTCATATTGTAATATTTTTACTAAATCTTCCATATTTACAGAATTTATATTTATATTATTTATAAGTTCTTCAATTTTCTTTTGTCTATTAAGTGTTTCTTGATTTCTTATTATTCTATGATATGATTTTTCATTAATATAATGGTTAGCTCTTGCATATTTGTTTTTTATTTCAGTTATTTGTATGCTTTCTATTCCTTTTTCTATATTTATAATTTTATTACTTTTTAAATCTAAAACATTAATACTAAAGCCAGATGCTGTACTTAATTTTTTACATTTTTCTATTACTTCTTCAATTGTTTTAGAACGCAGTAGTTCTCTTGTTAAAATATATCTTGAAACATTTTCTATACTAATCATTGAACTATATATATAATTACAAGATATTACTATTCCGTGTTTGTTCCAAGCAAAAGCACCACCTACTAATTGTCTTGCTTTTGTATAGCCTACAAGCCAGTCATCCCCTATATTATACTTAATTAGGCTTACTGTTTCACTTCCTACCATACTATCGTCTTCATTATGGGCAAAGAGAACTTCGTTATCATTTTTCTTAACTAATAATGTAGTACAACCGCTTACTGCTCCAAATAATTCTGGACAAAACATTAATAATAAGGCATTTCTTGGAACATCTGCTCCATCTGCTCTTCCATATATTTCTTCTAAACATTTTGGTGCGTATTTTTTTATTTTTTCTTCTATAACTTTTAATATATTTTGAATTTCTTCATATTGAAGTTTTTCTATATACTTTGGTATTTGTTCTTGAAAATATTTTTTATATTTTTTACCTATTATCATTCCAACTTCATATAGAGTTCCAGATATTTCTAATACTTCCATTTCTATCACCTAATTCTTTTACAATTTTTTAAAATAAAATCTTCTTATTAATCTTTCTAAAAGCAATACCGATCATTTTTCCCACTTGGGAAAAATGATCACAAGCCTATTTTTACTTAATTTACAGGCTAGTTACTTCAAAACTATCGCTGACCATTTTTCCCAAGTGGGAAAAATGGTCATCCATTACTTTTATTTTCATTTTTTCTATTACATTAATAAAATTTCTACATTTTTAATATTTAGTTGACTTTAAATTTCACGAATTCTTCTTTTAATAGTCCAGTAATACATTCGTCAACATATTCATTAGTTGCTAAACACAAGTATTTTTTTCTTCTTATACCCTCATCTTTATAACCTAATTTTTCTTGCATCTTTTTTGATTTTTCATTACCAGCAAAATAGCCATTTTCTAATCTACGCAAGCCAAGTTTTTCAAAACAATATTCTGCTCTCATACTAAATGCTTCAGTTCCATATCCATTTTTTTGATATTTTTCATTTAGCCATATTCCACCACCACATATTCCATCTTTTTTATTAATATTTATGTTCCACCAATTACTTTATTATTTTCTTTTAAAACAATTGCTAACATTATGTTATGTTTATTTTTTTCTGATTCTTTTGCATAAGCAATGAAACCTTCTGCGTCCTTTTTTGTATATGGGTAAACAACAGATGATAACCATTTTGAAACATTTATATTGTTTAACCCTTCTACTAAATCTTCTACATCTTCATCTTTCCAACTTCTTAAAATTAGTCTTTTACCATTTATTTCCATATCGTATTTCCTCCTTCTATCTTTCTTAATTATAAGTATACCATAAGATTAAACATTATATATTAGTTATTCATAAATTTTGTAATTTAATTATATTCTAACATTACAACATACGTTTAACAATAATTTTTTTAAAATAAAATAGACCTTAATAAACAGCCTATTCGATAAAAAATATTTTCTTTCTAGAACCAATAAGGTTAGTTATTGTAAAACTATCGTAAATCATTTTTCCCAAGTGGGAAAAATGATCATCCATTTGAACAATTAAATACCAGCAGTTTAGGTATATTTATCGTTTTGCCGACATCAGCAAAACGATAATCAATACTATTTTTTACTTAAATATCACTTTAATTATTTTCACTATACATTTTTCCTTTATTAACATTTCCTAATAGTCTTCCATATTCAAATATATAAGATAAACTAAATAAGAATAATATTTCTACTAAATCATAAGTTTCAAATTCAATATTTAAGTTTGTTCCAAGTAACAATTCAAAAACACCACCGCCTATATTATTCATTATAATTATTATAATCATTTTCCAAGCAATTCTTTTTATTAAACTTACATTTTCTAATGTAAATGGTGTTTCACCTTTATTAATATTATCAAATAAAATTTCTAAGTGTTTAAATATTTTAGAAGTTAAAATAATTGTAACTAAAAGAACAACAAAACCAGTTTCTATGTACCCAATTATTTTTGTTTTACTATTATTTTTAAATATAGATAATACTTTAGTATTTAAAAATTCTTTGTCAGCATCTGCTAAAACAAATGCTCCAACTTTTATAATTACCTTATCATTTTTTTCTAAAATATTAATATTATGATTTTGTATATTTAAAGTTAAATCATTATCTTTTATTATAACTTTATTTATTAAGTAAGGAGATATAATTAAAATTAAACAAATAAAAGGTAATGCAATATAACAAAGTATTCTACCTATTTTAGATATTATAGTAATAACTCTACTTAAAGCTTTCATTTTCTTTTGTTCTTCTTTTTTTAAACTTACAACTTTAGTTTTAACTTCATCATTAAGTGAATCTATATCAATAATATTATCATTTACTAAATCATTAATTTTACAATGAAAAATCTTACATAATTCTAGTAAATTATTCATTGTTGGGTATGCATCTCCTGTTTCCCATTTACTTATAGATTGTCTTGATACTTTTACTTTTTCTGCTAAATCTTCTTGTGATAGTTTTTTTAAAATTCTTATTTTCTTTAAATTTTCTCCAAATTTCATAATATTCTCCTTTTTCATAATAAATTATATATTTAAAATACTTAATAAACTATCAACTTTTAGTTGCATTTACATTAATTATATTGAAAAGAAAAAGCAAATTCCATAATAGAGTTTGCTTATTTATCTTTACATTTATAGCATTTTCTTATATATTTCTTTTAATTTGTTTTTTACTTTATCATTAAATATAAAATCTATTGATTCATAATTACATTTTATTATATCTTCAATTTTTAAATTTGTGTTATCAAGTATATATTTATATTCACTGATAATATCAATGTTTGAAACTGTATCATTATCTGTATTTATAGATATTTTCACACCTTTTTTATATAACTCTTCTATTGGATGTGTACCTTTTACGGCTTCTGTTTGGTAATTACTTGTTACACAAATTTCAAGTAATACATTATCATTTTTTAATTTTTCTATCATACTGTTATCTATAATTGCTTTTATACCGTGTCCTAGTCTAGAAGTACCAAATTCTAATGCACTTTTTATAGAACTTATTCCATCTGCTTCTCCAGCGTGTATAGTAAATGGGATGTTTTCTTTTTTTGCTTCTTCAAAAATATATTTGAAGTCTTTTGTTTTATAAAGAGATTCTGCACCTGCTAAATCTATACCAACAACACCAAAATCTAAATATTCTTTAGCAAGTGAAACTGTTTTTAGATTATCTATTTTACTAGCATTTCTCATACAACATAATATTATGCCTCCAAATATTTTTCCATTTTTTAAAACTTCGTTCATCCCTTCTATTACTGCTTCTACTGCTTTTTTTATATTTAACTTATCATTTATATGCTTGATAGGCGCGAATCTAACTTCTGCATATATTACACCATATTTTTCAAGTTTTGAAAATAAAGATTTACTAGCTTCTTTTAATCTTTCATAACTATTTAATAATTTACACGGAAGATCAAATTTTTCTAAATACTCATTTAAACTTCTACAATTTTTGTCTACACTTAATTTTTCTAAGGTTTCTTTATAACTATAATTATAACCATCTTCTTTTAACCATTTGTAAGCTAGGTTTAAATCAAGTGAACCATCTAAATGTATGTGTAATACTATTTTAGGTATATCTGATATTTGCATAATTAACTCTCCTATTATTTTTGTATTTATAAGTCAATTTTACTACTTATAGGATTTATGTCAAGTTTTCTTTTATAATAAACATAAAACTAATATAACTAATTTTCAACCTTATTAGTCAATTTATGATATAATCTTTCATAGGTGAGATGAAATGAAAAAAAATAATATGAAACACGAAATGAAATTGCAACCTGAGTATTATGATTTTATACTTAATGGTACAAAAAGAATTGAAATTAGACTTTTTGATGAAAAAAGACAACAAATAAAAATTGGAGATACAATAAGATTCTTAAAGGAACCCGAATTAACAGAATCATTTAATGTTAAAGTTACTGGTTTATTAAGATATAATTCATTTGAAGATATGTTTAAAGATTTTGATATTTCAATTTTATCAGACAAATCTATGACAAAAGATGAACTAATTAATGTTCTTGAACAATTCTATACAAAAGAAAAACAAGAACAATATGGTGTTTTAGGAATTAGAATTGAACTAATATAAAAGATGGCTATTCTTTCTTAAGTCATCTTTTTCTTTTTAATTTTTAATATCTTTATGAATTATATTAACTTATTTTTAAAAGGATTAGTAAAAACTAATCCCAAACTTAAATTACTAATATCTTTCTTTTATGATTCTTTTACTAGAATAATATGTAATTAAGAAGTATCCTCCATATATAATAACTATAATTATAGCTGTTGTAATAATTGATGGAAGTAATTCTTCATTACCAAATACTTCTAATATTTTTACTGCAAACATTATTCCAAAAACTGAATGAATTAAAGCAAGTATTAAAGGTAACATAAAGAATATGGCAATTTGTCTAAATAAGGCTTTGTTTAACATTTTTTCATCTGTTCCAATTTTTTGTAAACATATGAATCTTTCTTTATTATCACTACTTTCTGCAAGTTCTTTAAGACCTAAAATTGCAGCACTGCTAATTAAGAAAATAACACCTAAATAAAGACCAATAAATGTTACCATTGCAGATAGTCCAGTTGTTGCTTCTTTAATAGCAAGTTTAGTTGAACCAGTTGGCAGTATATACTTTTCACTTTTTTCGTCTTTATCTAACTCATTTATACTATTTTCAATTTTCATTATCTCTTTTTGATTTTTGGTTTTATAATTACCTATTAAATGATTTTCATATATGTATTCTTCATCTACTATATTATCAGGTACTAAAATTATACCTGTATTAATATGTTGACTAGACATTTCTAAAAATCCATCTTTGCACGAATCATATTTAGGTTTTAAAGTTGTTCCAAATACATTTATTTTTTCATTATTACTTAAAGCAATATTTCTTATATTAACCATTGATTTAAAGTCAGCAATAATTATATATTCGTCATTATTTAAAGTATATTCATTTATTCCATAAAATTTAGCAACTTTATTATAATCACTAATTTTCATTATTGCTTCGGTATCACTATAATCTAAAAAAGGAAATTTATCTCTTACAAATTCTGATTTTGAACCTAATGTATCATTAAATGTTAATTCAGGCGTTGTATAAATATTTACTATAATATACTCTTTAAAATATGATAAAATATCAAAATCAAATATATCAAATAATTCTACTACATTATATTTAGAATTTTCAATTTGTGATTTATTAAAGCCATTATTAGTAAAAAATTCTTCATCTTTGTCCATATTCATAATAGTAGAAAAACTAGCATCAGCTGGAGCCAATTTTTTAATGTTCTCATTCATAGAGTTTTTCATAGTAAGACAAGAAGATAATAAACAAATTGTTATAAATAACATTAAACAAATAATTGTTGTTGAAAATACTGTTGTGTTAATTTTACTACTAAACTGTCTTAATGTGAAACTATTTAATTCCTTATAATAAAATGATTTAATAGTGGTTGCAATTCTTAAAATTAGTCCTGATAAAGACCAAAATATAAAGAATGTACTAACTGACCCCATTATAATTGGTTTTAATATATCAGTAACATCTTGTAAAGTTAAAAATTCTACTGTTACCATATGATAAGCTTTTCCAAGTACAATACAAGAAATTATGAAAATCATAATACATAAATAAGGATTTTTTAGTTTAATTTTTTCACTTGTTTTAGTTCCATTTAATAAATCAATTAACTTACATTTACTAACACTTATAGTATTAAATATCATTACTAGTAAGTACATAATACTAAAATAAATAATAGTTTTAATACATGCTGAAGTAGAAAACACAAATGTAAATTTTGTAAGGTTTGCTTCAAACATATTTGCAACAACTAAACTCATGACTTGTGAAAGAACAACACCTAAAAATAGTCCAACTATAAGTGAGATAATACCAATAAATAATGTTTCAAAGAATAAAATTAAAGATATTTTTCTTTTACTCATACCTAGTGTTAAATAAATTCCAAATTCTTTATTTCTTCTTTTTATTAAAAATCTTGATGCATATATAATAAGAAAACCTAATATAAATGATACAAATACACTGACGCCTGATAACATACTCATCATAAGTTCAATAAGGTCCAGAGTTGAAGACGAGACATCCATCATAACTGTTTGACTATCTAAAGCATTAAAAACATAAAATATTGCAACACCAAGAATAAGTGTAAAAAAGTAGATGGCATAATCTTTAATACTTTTTTTGATGTTTTTTATCGATAATTTATAAAGCATCATTTAAGTCTCCACCAAGTAAAGTTACAACATCAATGATTTTATCAAAAAATTCTTTACGAGTGTTTTCTCCTTTATGAATCTCTTTAAAAATCTTGCCATCTTTTATAAATATTACACGTCTTGCATAACTTGCTGTGAACGCGTCATGTGTAACCATCAATATAGTAGAACCTAGTTTATCTAAAAGTTCTAATTTTTCTAGTAACATTTTTGCTGATTTAGAATCTAATGCCCCGGTTGGCTCATCTGCTAAAATTAGTTTAGGATCTGTTACAATTGCTCTTGCACTTGCTACTCTTTGTTTTTGCCCTCCACTCATTTGATATGGATATTTATTTAGTACATCTTTTATATCTAACTCTTCTGCTACTTTCTTTATCTTTTCTTCTATTACCGAAACACTTTCATTTTGAATAGATAAGGCTAATGCTATATTTTCATAAGCAGTTAAAGTATCAAGTAAATTAAAGTCTTGAAATATAAAACCTAATTCTTCTCTTCTAAATTTATTAAGTTCACTTCCTTTTAATTTAGTAATATCTACTCCTCCTACAAAAATATGCCCACTAGTTACTTTATCAATCGTACCTATACAATTTAAAAGAGTTGTTTTTCCTGACCCACTCGCACCCATCAAGCATATAAATTCTCCTTTTTCTACTTCAAAAGATAAATTATCTATTGCTTTAGTTAAAGACGAACGACTACCATAGTATTTTTCTATTTTGTCCACTTTTAATATATTTTCCATTTTCTTCTCCTTTCAACAAACATAATAATACAAAAAAACTATTTTGTCGTTTTTTTAATATTACAAAACATTACAATTTTGTAACACTATTTTAAAACATCATAATATTTATTTTTAGCAAAAACTATAAATACTTTAGTGTATTCATTATATACAGATTCTATATATATTTTGTGGCCTAATTTTTCACACATGTTTTTAGCAATAAACAAACCCATTCCAGTAGAAGTACTTCCTTTTCTTCCATTTTCACCAGTAAATGATTTATCAAAAACTTGCTTTAAATCAGCACTTTTAATTCCTATACCATTATCCATAACTACTAATGTTGTTTTTTCTATACTTTCTTCTACATATATTTTAATAAAAGAAGATGATATATTTCTTTTATATTTAATACTATTATTAATTATTTGATCTAATATAAATTCTAACCATTTAGAATCAGTTAGTACTTTATATTGAACACTTTCTACAATATAATCTATTTTATTTAAAAGTATTTCATCCATATTTTTAAGCCCTACATTTTTTATAACTTTAGATAAATCTACTTCTTTTATTAAATAATCTTTCTCTGCATTTTCACTTCTTACATAATATAATACTTGTTCTACATAATTTTCTAATCTTTTTATTTGTAGTTTTACTCTTTTATCAAATTCATTTTTTTGATTATTACTTATTAATATTAAAGTAGATAATGGTATTTTTACTTCATGAATCCACATTTCTATATATTCTTTAAAGCCTTTTAAATGTTCTTCTATTTGTTTTACATTTTCATTCATTGATTTATTTATTTCATATAAGGCTTGATATAAAAGTTCACCTTCATAAAATTCTGGTTTTGTTAATGTTTCTAGTACTAAATAACTTTTATCAAGACCTTTTATATTAGATAGTAAATAATAGTAAAATTTTCTTTTTCTAAAATAAGGCACTAGTAATATAAGTAAATATAAAATTACATAAAGTATTGTAGAAGATATAATAACTTGACTTTCTATTTTGAAAGCTAAAAATATTAGTAAATTAATAATATAACAAATTATAAATATAAGTAATTTATATAAATTGTCTTTAAAATATAAACTTATTTTCATGATAATATATAACCTAGTCCCTTTCTTGTATCAATTGCATCCGTGTAGCCTATTTCTTTTAGTTTACTTCTTAATCTACTAATATTTACTGTTAAAGCGTTTTCATTTACATATTCTTTATTGTCCCATAAAGTAGTCATAAGTTCTTCACGAGTTACAATTTTATTTTGATTATTTAATAAATATGAAAAAATAATCATTTCATTTTTAGTTAGTTCTATTTCTTTATTATTTCTTTTTATAATACCTTTTTGTAAGTCAAATTTTAACTCTTTATATGTTAGTACATTTATATTAGGTTTACTTCTTTTTAATACGGCTTTTATTCTTAAAAGTAAAATATTAGGGTTATATGGTTTAGTAATGTAGTCATCTGCTCCGTAAGAGATGGAAAGTGCTTCATCTATTTCTGTGTTAAGACTTGTTACCATAATAACTGGAATATTTGATTCTTTTCTTAGGTTTTGTAGTAAAACTTCTCCATTTATAAAAGGTATATTTATATCTAGTAGTATTAAGTCTGGAGATACTTCTAATATTTCATTTAAGGCATTTTTAAAGTCTTTTAAAACAAATACTTCATAATTATTATTTTTTAAAAGTGTAGAAAGTAAATTACATATTAATTCTTCATCTTCAATTATCATAATTTTATTCATATACGTCTCCTCTTAATTATTATATCAAAATAATTTTATTTTCTACCTTACATTTTTGTAATATATAGATATTATCTAATGATTACTTAAGACTTTATAATTACCGTCATAGTTCCATATATTTAGTTTACCTTTAACCCTAATTGGATATATGGGTTCAATATCTTCAAATATCCAAGCATATCTACCTATTTCATATAATCCCAAATTATATTCCATTTTATTTTTCTTTATTGAATTTAAAAATAACTCATCCATATAAACACAATCTACTAACTTTGCCTTACAAATTATATTACCATAATTCATATTAATATTATTAATTAATTTAATAACATAATTATTATTTATAAACTCTTTGGCTAAACTTTTTCCACTTGCGTGTATAAATATTTCTCCTCTATAATTTGTTTTCCAACTTCTTGTTTCTATTTTTTTGTAACCATTTTTAATTAAAGTTGCAAATGGTTCTTTTATACTAATAACTTTCATTTAAATAATACCTTCTTTCTTTATTTTTCAGCAAAAAAGCAAACCATTTAGGTTCACTTATTCTATAACTTCTATTATATCAGCATATATTTGAGGTGGGTTAGATTCGTCTACGCTTCCATTAAATGTTATTTTTATTTTACTTCCTACTATATATAGATTTTCATTTGTTCTTACAATAACATTTTGGCCTATATTAAATATTTCATTATCTTTTAAAACTTCTACTAATATTCTGTCTTCTCTAAGCTCGATTACTTTTGCTTCAAATATGTACATTGATTCTTCAAATTCTATTATTGAGTTATTTTTTATATATCTTATATAACTAGATCCACAGCATTCAGTAAATACTTTATTAATAAATTCGTCTTGGCTTTTTTCATTATTTTCAAGTAGTCCTACAATGATTACATTTTTTTCAGTATCAATATAACTATAAGCAAAATTACTATAATTATTATTTTCAAGAAAATTTACTATTTTATCATTAACACTTTCTATTGATATTTCTTCTTTAGAACACGCGAATTTTTCTTTTTTCCAAGTTGTAACTTTTTCATTATTACTACAGCGATAATGATTAACTAGTATTCCTTTATCAATATAATCAATGTTTCCACCATCTAAATTATCTCTTATTTTTAATAATGGGCTATTATCAAATATTTTAGCCTGTATAGTATCAATTATAATAATACTAACTAAAATTCCTATAATTATTAATGTGATTTTTACACCTTTTTTCATATTATCTCCATTTCTAATACATATTTTACTATAAATTATAGTGGAAAACAACTTAGTTTATAGACAAAATTAATTTTTTATTTTTGTAATTTAACAATTTAGTATTAGTCATAGTTTTTACTTTATTAGATAAATTATCAATATAATATATATTTTTTATTACATCAGTTTTACTTTCATTTGGTATATACTCTTCTAGTTTTCCTGACTGAAAATCTATTATCATACCATTTCCAATTCTAAGTAAATTATTAGATTTATCATTATCTTTAAAAAACCTTGTATATAAAGTTTGTGTAACATTAATATATAAATCATATGAATTATCTATATTTTTTACTAATATTCCTCTTGTTTCTTTATAATTATCTAAATTTATATATATATTTATTCCTCCATCTTCTACAATTTTTACATCTATTATATCTTTATTATATTTTATAGGTATTTCTAGTTTAAATATTAAAAAATATAATAAACATAATACTATTATACTTATAAATATAATTATATATTTCTTTTTCTTTTTTTTAATTTGATTATTTGCATATATAATAGTACTTTTTAATACTTCATTTACATTTTCTTTATTCATTAATCATCCCTTCTTTTAATAAATCATATAAGCTTATATTTAATATTTCTGCAAGTGGAATTAAAAGAGAAATATCAGGTAAAGACAAACCTCTTTCCCATTTTGAAACAGCCTTATCGGTGACAAATAATTTTTCTGCTAATTCTTTTTGAGTCATTTTTAATTCTATTCTTTTTTTACTAATAATTTCTCCTATTTTTTTAGCATCCATATTTTTTCCTCCTTGCATTTATAATTTTATTATTTAAAACTTAAAAAGTAAACCGACTAACAGTTTACTTAAATATTTTCTTAAATATATCACTTACAAAATCATTGTCATTTATTTTCTTTTCTAAATAATTATTAAAATTAGTTATATTAATTCCATTTTTAGTTATATCTTTATAATTTGGGTAATATTCTTCTATTTCTTTTCTATTTACTGTATAAGTGTTACCACTAAAGTTAAAAGTGATTTTTTCTACATTTTCTATTAAAGCAAATATTGATACAGAATTATATAATAAAGATTTTTCTAAATATAAATTAGATTCTATATACCAGTCTGTAATATAGTAGTTAATTGTTAAATCTAAATTGGTAATTTCAAATGAATAACCATATTCATTAAGTGGTAAATTATCAATTAAATGGCTATCGTTAGAATTATCTCCAATATATTTACTTTTATATTTTATTAGGTTTTCTATACCAGATTTATCTCTATTAAATGGTGTTATTGGTATATTTTCTTCAGTGTACTCTTTTTTAGAATCTACTATATAATATTCATTTTTGGTATTTCTATTTATTCTATATACATTGCAAAGTGGCGACTTATAAATTATCATATCTTCAGTTGTTTTAGTAAGATAAGAAAATCTTGGAGCAGTTTTATTTAAAGTTACATTAGAATAATCTATTATTAATAAAAGAATAAAACCTATTAGAAAGTAACATAAACCTAAAGACACTTTTTTAAAAATAGTTTTGTAATTTTTAATATTTGCAAAACCAAATGAAGATATAATTAAACCTAATATTGAATGAATAGAACCCCAGCTACTATCTGTAGGATAAATACTAAATGCAATAAAAATTATTGCTAAACCAAAAAACATAATTAGTTTATAAATTAATTTGTTTTTTTCTTTTTCTATTTTATTTGAATAATCTATAGTATCTATTATATTTTCTTCTAGTTTTTCTTGATAATTTTCTTTATCAATTTTTTCTCCACTTAATAAGTCATTTACACTTATTTTTAAAATTTTGCATAAATCTATCATAATAGACGCGTCAGGCAAACCTTTACCACACTCCCATTTACTCACTGCTTTATATGTTATACCTAATTTTTCTGCTAATTCTTCTTGTGTTAGTTTTTCATTTTTTCTACAACTTGCAATAAATTTACCTATTTTTTCTTGATTCATTTTTCTCCTCCTTTCACTAAAAAATATATAATACTTTAACATATTTTAACAGCCACGATTAGTAGAGTATTATAAAAAACACCTAAAATTAAGGTGCATAATATTAATTATGATAATAAAGTTCTATATCATTTTGTATTTCTGCTAGTAATTTTTCTACTGTCCCGTCTTCGTGGACTTTATTCATATCTTTTAGTACACTATGAGGGAAAATATTTTTCATATCTTTTTCATAGTAACTTCCATCTCTTGGAATAGTATAGTCTTTTACTTCAAATTCGTTTTCATTTTTTATTAATTCAAATTTATAAGGAATAGATGAAGATGTATCTTTTATTATTTTATCATTTTCTTTATAATAACTTTCTTCTACTACCCAAGAATATAAATAATAATGGTCTATTCTATTTTCTTTTATTAAATATGTTCTCATAACTACAAAAGTTTTTTCATTTTCATAATGACTATTTTTTTCTTCTTCTTTTATTAAAAAATCTCTAATAGCTTTTTCCACACTTATTTCGTCAATATTTAAAGGTGGGGTATAACTTACACCCCAAGTACTAAATAATACTGGCTTATTATTTCTCATTCTATTTACATCTATTAGAAAAAGACAAGAAAGTGTTACTAAAATTAAAATTATAAATATTATAAAAATACGTTTAATATGTTTTATTCTTTTATTAGAATAATCTAATGTATTTATAATGTTTTTCTCTGATTTTTCTTTATATTCTTCCCTTTCTAATTTTTCACCACTTAATAACTCATTTACTGTTATACCAAGTGCATCACTTAATGGCATGATTAGTGATAAATCAGGTAGCCCTCTTCCATTTTCCCATTTAGATATTGCACGGTCAGTTACGCCTATAATATTTGCAAGTTCTTCTTGTGTCATATTTTTTTCACTGCGACATTTTAATATAAATTTTCCAATTTTTTCTTGATTCATTATAATTCTTCCTTTCTTAAGAATAAATTATAATATAAATAAATATAAAATACACCAAACGAAACGTAGAGTTAAAGAAAACATCTATAAATTATTTGTTTTTTTACTAATAGATTCTATAACTTTTAATTGTATTTCTTTTGTATTTAATAAAGTATTATAGTCTATTTCTAAATCACTTGCTATATCTAAAATTAATTCTTCATCCCAATTTTCAGTGTGCATTACTGCTTCTAAGAATCTTTGTGTTGCTTCACTTTTAGAACAATTATATTTTTCTTTAATTATTTCTAAACATCCTCTTATAAATAAATATGAAGAAATATATGAATACTTAAAAGAACAAGAAAGTCTATCATTTATACTTTTAATACCAAAAGTGTCATTTCTTTCAGAATCTAATAATTCTTTAACTGTAAAAATATCATTTATATTTAAATTCATTAAGACTTCTTTATGTTCTATAAATTCATTTTCTATATCTAAAGTATATAAAGGAAGTGCTTCAGCAAAACCTTCACAAATAGTTTGATTTTTAAAGAAGAATTCTCCGTGTATTAAATGGGCTAATTCGTGTATATTATTTTCTAATTGTGTAATATTTATGTTTTCTTTTTCATTTTCTAATACATTTTCACTTACTGCATATGCATATTTGAATCCTTCTAAATCATAAGATGGTATTCCTCTTCCACCTCCATTTGGTAAATTAATTAAACTTGCACTTTCACTTAAAGGAATTATATAAATATATAAAATTGGATTTGCATTTCCACTATATTTTATATTTAAACTATTAATTAAATCAAAACATTTTTGTAAATTCATTAAAGCATTATAATATAAACCTTTATCATAATTAGTTATAAGTGATTTATGTATTCTTACTTTCATATTCTTACTAAATATTTTTACTTCTGAATCATTTATAAATTCTTTCATTATTTGCCTCTTATTTTATATTAAATTCAACACTTATATTGAATCCTTCATATATGCCTTCTTCATTTTCATAATTTATACTTTTTATTATTCTATATTTACCTTTAGATAATGCTCCATAAGAATTTTCCCAATTTATTTCTATTTCTTTTGTTTCATTAGGTAAAATATCTATTGGAGTTAAATCTTCATTTAAAGTAACATCTATATCATACCATTTATTATCTTTATATATTTCTAATATATATTGATTACTATATTTATAAGTTTTATCAGTATTATTAGTTAAAATAAGTGTTGTTTCTTTATTATTTAAAGTATCTTTTTTAATAGATAATGTTACTTCTTCATTAGAAATTGTTTCTATTTTAGATTCTTCTCCTATTTTAAATTGGTTTTTATTACATCCAGTTATTAATATAACAGTAAGTAATATAGTTAAAAGTATTTTTTTCATTTGTACCTCCTTATTTATAATTTAATTATATCATTAAAATAGAAAAATAGAAAATACATTATAAGTATTTTCCTATTATTTGTTTAGTTAACTTCTCATTTTATCTATTACAATATAAACTCTCATTGCATAAATCACTACTATTATTTCATTTTCTTATATATTCATTTTATTGTTTCTTTGTTGTGACGTCAATGAAAATTTTTGAACACCTACATTTTTACAATATCATTTATTATATAATCTGTAATATATAAACCCGCTACTGCTGGAACAAAACTATTACTTCCTAATTCTTTAATCTTTTTTGCTTCTTCTATACTACTTATTACAACTACTTTCTTTTGTAAATTTTTTGGTATTTTTCTTCTTAAAATTCTTGCTAAACTATCATATTTAGTTTTATTTAAAGAAGTTATTTCTAATTTAGTTGCATCCATCTTTTTAGCAGTACCCATAGAAGAAATTATCTTTACATTTTTTTCTAAACATTTCATAATCAAAGCTTTTTTTGTATTAATTGTATCACAAGCATCTATAACATAATCATAATTAAAATCCATTTTTTCTATATTTTCTTCATCTAAAAATATATTCATTTTCTTTATTTTTACATTATTATTTATTAATTTTGCACATTTTTCTGCTTCTATAGTTTTTAACTTACCAATATTAGTAGTATTAGTTATTATTTGTCTATTTAAGTTAGTTATATCTATTACATCTTTATCTATTATAGTAAAGTTTTCTATTCCACTTCTTACTAAACTTAAAAATGCATATCCTCCTACACCACCAAGACCTACTATTAATATGTTTTTCTCTTTTATTTTTTCTACATTTAAACTTCCTACTAACTTTATTAATCTATCTAAATTCATATATAGCTCCAATAAAAAGCCAAGAAGAAATGTTTTAATAAAACTCGCTACTTGCGAGGTGGTAGTCCACATAATTACTTTTAGGATTCTTAAAAACATTTTTTTAAGTATTCAACACCAGTAATTAATTAGGTCTCCAAATTACTTATTTGTCGGTTTATTTTTAACACCTCTACTTGGTAAATTCATTATAACATTTATATTTACTTTTTACTAGTAAAATTTTATATATTCATATCTAAATATTCTAAAAGTTCACTAGATTTTATTTTTATTTCTTCTTTTGTTGTATTATCTTTTAAAGTAACATAATTACCTTTTACTTCATCACTACCTATTATAATTATATAAGATGGCTTTAATTTATCTATTACTTTCCACATATTTTTCATATTTTTAGTAGTATAGTCTGTTTCACAAGAAAAGCCACTGTTTCTTAAATCCCGAGTTTCACACTTGTTGAAGCAAAAAATCACCATCTAGCCCAATGTTTATAAGGCTTTATAGTGATTTTTATTT
>CANRKW010000009.1 GCA_947631345.1 uncultured Bacilli bacterium
ACTCAAAGGAGAAGTGTTATTCTCTTAATTTTCTTGTGAAAAAATAACAGAGATAGTTTATTCTCTGTTATTTAAGTTTGAGTAGTAACTAGATAAGATTTATATATATGATTTTAATAAAAAATAATATAGACAAAAATAGTTCTATTTGTTACAATTTGTATTGTTACGATTCCGTTATATGTGGTATAACGGAGGAAGAAAGGAGTTTAGACTCTTTTTTTCGTTTATGTTAAAAGATTTTATATTATTTGATCCAATATAGCCTTCATCATTTCATTAACATTATTATAGCCTTTTCTTTTTTTTATTCTTTTACTTCTTGTACAATTTTTTCTCCTTCTTCTAAAGCATCTAATAATTCTTTAGAAGGATTAAGTTTTAAATCTTCTATATTTGTTGTTTGTTCTTTATCTTTTCTATTTACAGTACTTTTTATAAGAATCCCCTTTTTTAAAAAATATCATACTCTTATATAATTATTTTAATAACAAAAAATCTTTAGTAAAATTTACAATAATCATTTTAAGTGTTATACTATTAATAGAATGTGAGGAAAAAAGAAATGAAAAGAATAGTCTTAATATTAATAATTGGTTTTAGTTTTATGAGTAGTTTAAAAGCAGAATGTCCATATAGTGATGTTGTAAAATATAATGAACTTGCTAATTATATAGAAAGTAATTATAAATATAATAGAGAAACTAATAAATTTGATTTAGTATTTTATAATGTAGATAATGGTTTAAATATAAATAATACTTATATTCCAACTAATAATGAAATAACTATAAGTGGATATGATCCTGGATCTTTAATAAGTGTAGATGTATACTTAAATAATGAAAATTGTTATAATGAATTAGTAAGAAATATAAGTTTTATATTACCATATTATAATAATTTCTATAATGATGAACGTTGTAATAATAAAGAAAATTTAGAAGTATGTAAATATGAGTTTTTACCATATAATTTAGATGAAGTAACATTTTATAGATTAATTAATGCTGGTGATAGTTCTTTTACTAATGAAAAAGAAGATGAAGAAAAAGAAGAAACTATAATAGAAGAAGAAAGTGTAAGTATATTAGATAAATTAATGGATAATGGTTTATTACTAATAATTATAGTTTTAATAAGTAGTTTAGTTACTTTTATAATATGTAATATAATATATAATAGAATAAAAAATAACATAAAACATGGTTTTTAGGTATACAAATCGTGTTTTTGTGTGCTATAATGTATTAAGAAAATAGTGAGAGGTGTTATATGAAAAGAATAAGTAAAGTATTATTGTTTACTATATTATTAAGTATAAATGTGATGATAGTTAGGGCAGATGAGTGTGAATATAGTGGATTATATTTGGACAAATCTATTATAGTTAGTGAAGATGGAACATATGCTGATGTATATTTATATGTTAATGGAATTAGAAAAAATATGTATGTAATAGTAGAGGATACATTAACTAATGAAACAAAAAGATATGATATAAATAATTTAATAGAAAATTCAGTAGTTGAAGTTTATGAAAAAGTCACGCAGCCATTTACATTTAAAGCTAGTGTATATAGTGATGAATGTGGTGAAGAACCCATAGAAGTGTTTGAATTTGAACATAAGAGCACGATAAATAGGTTTGCATATAGAGACTTGTGCTTAAAGCAACCAGAATTTGATATGTGTGATATTTACTATGATACAGGCAATATGAGCGATGAAGAGTTTGAAAATGAATATAATAAGTGGTACAAAGAAAGCGTAAGAAAAGCAAGAATAGTATCGATAAAATCATTTTTAATAGAAAACGTTTTAATAATATTATTACCTATAATATTAATTATGCTATTCTTTATTATAAGACTTATTGTTTTAAAAGTAAAAACAAGTAAAGATGGGAGGTTAGGCATTAATAATGAAAAAAGCAAATAGGATAATGTCGGTTGTGTTATTATTTGTATGTATTATTACATATGTACCTAGTTTGAGTGCTGAAGAGTGTGAAAATTGTGATAAATATAAAGAAGGAAATACAACCGTGTATGAAGATAGTCAGGGTGAGTATTTTATACCAGATAATGAAACTTCAGGAAATACAAAGAGTCCTGGATCTAAAGACTATGGTGTTGTGGCACGTGCTTTTGGCCTTAAGATGAGCTTGGTAAAAGCATATGATGATGGAAAAGCAATTGACGAGCCCATAATACACAGCAGTATATATTTTGTTAAAAATTTAGTTGATAATAATTCAATGTCTGGTAAACGTTTTTATGGATATGCTGGCGATGGTTCTAATTATGGCATATATGCTGCATATCGTAATTGGGATAATAGTCCTTATGATAGAAAAAAATATGCTCGTATTGGCTCAATTTGTGGTTTTACAGTAGGCAAAAAAACAGATTATAATTGCATACAGACTTATTCCGGGGCAAGTTTTAGGACTGCAGATGTCGGTGGTTTTGGCTATAGTGGCGAAATAACTCCTGATTATTTAATTGCCTATGATACAGATAAGTATGATGAAGTTGGAAAACAAGAAGTATGGCCAATGGCTGCAAATTTAAATGATCCATTAAATTTCAATAATCTTTTTGTTGCTGCTGATGGATATTTTATTGATAATGGTAAAGTTAGCGAATGGCTTAGAACAGAAACCAACGGCAGTGCTACATGGGAGAATTTATATTGGGTTTTATGGAAACTAGATGCTTGTTCAATTTTGGGATGTACTCAAAGTTGGAACTGGCAGGGATTAAAAGATAGGATACAGGAAATTGCCGTAGAAGGAAATAAACCTTTACGTAATTATATTTTAGTTGTTGAACCAATATTTGATACTTCATTTAATCGCTCTGGAGATTGGAAATATTATTATTATAGTACAATGAAAGGTTTAGCCGCTTATATGGTGAATTTAATTGATAGTGAACAATCTCAAATTAGATTCAATTATAATCCTGGAAAAGCTAATACACTTAAGGAATATAGAGATGGTCTCTTTGCAATAGGTCAATATAAAAATAATTTTATTCATCTAATGTATATTACACGTAATCACGGTTTTTACAAAGGCATTGATTCTAATCCGATAGCGAATGATGGAAATTTAGGTTTATCGCGAGATGAATGGGCAATAATTGCTGACCCATCTACTGGTTATGGATACAATATTTGGGAATTTGATTCAATTTTTGGATATATGGGATGTCAAATTGTTAATAACAATTACTATTGTGATGAAAATGAAGATGGAAAAGTAGATGAAAATGACCATTGCGATTTAGAAAAATGGAAAGAGCAATGTACACATTATAAATGTGAAAAAGTGGACATAAATAATGATGAAATATACGATTACAAAGACACATATTATTGTACACATGAAGTATTAGTAGAAGGTACAAGCATAACAACATATGAAAAATGTGAAGGTGGTAAAGAACAATGGGAAGAAGAATGTCTTGAACCTACAGATGTTTGTACAACAAAGGATAATAACAGTGATGGAACTCCTGATCAATACTTCTGTTTAGATGATGAAGATGGTGATGGAAAAACAGATGCGTGTACAGAACAAGAATTTTATAATGTTTGTAGTTGTCATGTAGATAATTCAAAAAATCCGGCAGAATATTATTGTCCTGATGATTCTTATAAATCTGATGATGACTCACTTCCGGATGTCTGTCAAAAAAGTCAATATGATGTTGTTTGTGGATGTCATAAAGATGATACAGACCCAGACAATGTAAAATATTATTGTCCCGATGATTCCTATAATTCTGATGATGACACACTTCCGGATGAATGTAATCCGATGCAGTATGCACAAAAATGTTTAAATGAGGACCCTAAAGCTTGTACTCCTTCAAAAACTGGTGGTTATTATTGTCCGGATAAAGATGGAAATCCTTATGAATGTCCAGAAGATGAATATAATCGTGTTTGTGGATGTCATATAGATGATTCAGACCCAGACAATGTACAACATTATTGTCCTGATGATCCTGATGATGATGACACACTTCCAGAAGAATGTGATGAACCTGAATATTTTGAAAAATGTTTACCACAAAAAGATAGAATATGTAAGGCTGTAACAGATGAAAGTGGTAATGAAACTTTCTATGGTGCAGATGGAAAAATCATAACAGCATCGAATCCACTTGCAATATTTATAAGTGACTGCTGTGGCACTTTGCCTCAAGAAGAGTTTGAAAAATACTGTCCTGAACCTCCTAAAACTTGTACCCCAGAAGTTGAAACTACTAATGTAAGTGCAACATGCTCTAATAAAGATGATGACGGAACAATTGAAGATGCTCCAATGTGTTCTATACTAGCATCAAATGATAAAAATGATTATAAATTAAATAATGCAGCAAGTAATGAATATTGTGATGTATATTGTAGAGAAAGTTATAATTTCAACTTTATGGAACACGCAGAGACTTATGCAGGACAAGGTTTTAAACATGAGCTTACATCTTCACATGGTTTAGGTAATCATTATAGTGCATTAATTAATGTTACAGTAGAATGTACAAGTGAGATAAAATATGATGAATGGGAAAATGCAATTATAAAAGCTAATATAGATGTAGTAAATGCTTGGAATGACTGGAAAAGATGGGAAGCATTAGCAGCGTCAACGCCAGTTATAGAAGGTAGCTGGGATCAAAGAGATTGTGATAATACTTGGTACGGAACCGACTATTGGAAATACACTTGGAGTGCTAGTGGTTATCCTCAATGTAGTGTAGATGAATATGGTGTAACGTCTTGTACAAATAATTCATACGATTCTCAATATACAGGTGGGAACAACCCTGCTTATTGTTATCATAGTTGGGAAGGTACTAATTGCCGTGGCTATTCAAAGACTTCAAGCATAAATCCATCAAACGGAGAATACAACTGCTATACTGAAGGCAAAAAGATGAGTGATAGTTGTCCTTCTGATGGTGATCTTGTATGTAGTGAAGATCCCGTTGATAAAACAAAAGTAACATGCAGGTGTCTGTCAGAAAATAAAAAAGCTAATTGCACTGATCATTGTAGTGGAGGCAAGCCAGCGGTTAGTAGTTATGCGAGTGGAATGGCTTCACAAATGAAAACAAACTACAATAATGAAGTTATAGCAAGAGATAAATTATTAAAGCAAATAAAAGACTGTGAATTCTTTGATGGTTCACAAATGTATAATCAAATAACTAATGCTAGAATTGACGCTGCAACTGATAGTGTAGCTATTACAGGTTTAGATTATGCTGCAAAAGATGAAAAAGCTTATGTAAAAAATCTAACGAAGAGTGTATCTAATCCATATGATATAAGTAGAACATATGCAAGTTCTAACGACTGGGCAGTTTATTGTGGAGATGAATGTGCATCAGAAATATCCGATACTAATGATGCTAGTAGTAAATTAGTTGCAAATATAATATGTAATGATTCTGGTTGTAGTAATAATCCTGAAACAGTTTATTCTGCCAATATAGCAACTATAAAAGTAAGCAAAGAAGTTGGATTTAGACAAGAAACTAAATTCTATACTCAAATGTTTTCTGGAGATGTAACTTCAGTACCTCCTAGCGAAGGTGGATATTTGGAAATGCCTGATTATTCATGGCCTACTAGTCTAAATTTGGAAAGTAGAACCAATTATCCTGGTAATCATAATAATCTAGATTACCCTATCAGGTTTGATTATACTGTTGGTTCTACTAAAAGAATTAGTAACAAAGTAAAAGATGGTACTTATAGTTGTGCGGTTAGTATTATAAATCTATTTACTCAGTTTACATGTACTACACCTAATCATCCTGTAATTTGTTTTCAATGTGGTGAGAATGGTGTGCCATGTCCTGATCCTGATGATCCAAATTATAAAGGCATAGGTTTAACATTCAGAACAATAGATTTAGCGAACGTATTCCCATCAGTTGACTTAAGTGACATAGATAAAATAACTTCTGATGATCCCTATGATCCTTCTGTCCCTATGGGTTGGAACTGGAGAAACACAAATGCAATAGATGTAATAAATGCAATACAAAATAATAGTAATATATTAACTTCAAATACAAAACCAAGATACAGAATTACATTAACTCCAGAAACTATGAAAGATATAAGAAGTTATAATAGTGGAACAGATTATTTAGATATGTCACTTGATTGTCAAAATACTTTAAGATGTACAAGTAATTTTATAAAAGGCGGTTATATTAATATTAAAGATAGGCCTAAAATAGAAGTAAATTCATATGATAAAGAAGAACTACATTATTATCATGAATAAGGAGGTATAACATATGAAAGAATCGTTTTGGATGTATTTATTGTTTATATTAGGTATAGCAATAATAGCAGTTATGATTTTAGTTCAAGATTTAACTGGAACTAGTGAAGAAAACTATTATTTAACTAAAGAAATAATGGAAGCAGCTATGATAGATTCAGTTGATTTAGGACTATATAGAAGTACTGGTGAAATAAGAATAATAGAAGATAAATTTGTTGAAAATTTCACAAGAAGATTTGCAGAAAACGTAAAAGCTTCTAAAACTTATACATTAGATTTCTATGATATATATGAATATCCTCCTAAAGCAACAGTAGTAGTAAGATCAAAAACTACTGAAGTTGGAGTAACAGCTGACTCATCAACTGATTTTGATATTCGTACTGCATTAAGTGGTATACTTGAAACAAAATACAATAGATTACCATAAGAACTGATATAATTCAGTTCTTTTGGTTTTAAAAAAAGAAGTTATTATTTTAAAAAAAGTTGATTTTTATTTAAATATGTAAAATTAGACTAAATGACACACTGGGTTGGTAGTAAATGAGTCATTTAGTCTAAAATTATATAAAAATGGTAATAATAAATCGTATATTATAAAACATTTAAAAGATTTTGCACACACTGTGTGCAAAATGTTTATATAAAAAAATTGCATTTAATTTTAAGGTATTATAGTGTAGGAATTTATTAATATTTATAATATAATTAAATAAAAAGGGAGTGAAAGAAATGAATTTAGATAAAAATGATAGTTCAATAGTTATAAAATACCAAAAAACAGACAATGTATTAAAAGATGTATGTTCTATAATAGAATCAGAAAGAGATTATGCTTATAAATCAATAAATATTGCATTAGTTGAAAGAAACTGGCTTATTGGTTATAGAATTGCTGAAGAAGAATTAAATGGTGAAAATCGTGCAGATTATGGTACAGAAGTATTAAAAAAATTATCAAAAGAATTAAAAAAAGAATATGAAAAAGGCTTTGATGCTAGGAATTTATACTATTGTTTGAGATTTTATAAAATGTTTCCAAACATTTTGAACTCAGTGAGTTCAAAATCTAATAAATTACTTTCATGGACTCATTATAGGATTTTACTTCAAGTTGAAGATGAAAAAGCCAGAAATTGGTATGAAAAAGAAGCTTTAGAACAAACTTGGAGTGTAAGAACATTACAAAGAAATATTTCATCACAATATTATTATAGATTATTAAAATCTCAAGTTAAAGAACCTGTAATAGAGGAAATGAAAGAAAAAAATAAAGAAAATTACTTAATGAATAAATTAGAATTTATAAAAAATCCTGTAATAGCAGAATTTTTAGGTTATTCATTAGAATCTTCTTATACAGAAACTGAACTTGAAACAAGTATAATAAATAACTTACAAAAATTTTTAATGGAATTAGGAAAAGGTTATGCTTTTGTTGAAAGACAACAACGTATTCGTACAGAAAAGGGTCAGTATATTATCGATCTTGTCTTCTATAATTATATATTGAAGTGTTTTGTACTGATAGACTTAAAAACTACTCAAGTAACACATCAAGATATAGGTCAAATGGATATGTATGTAAGAATGTATGATGAATTAAAAAAATCTAAAGATGATAATCCAACAATAGGTATTTTACTTTGTTCTGACACAGATAAAGATGTAGTAAGATATTCTATATTAAATGGAAATGAGCAATTATTTGCAACTAAATATAAAACATATTTGCCAACAGAAGAACAACTTAAGGCTGAAATTGAAAGTCAAAAAGAAATATTTGAATTACAACAACAAGAAAAAAGAGAAAATAAATAAATAAATAAATAAATAAATAAATAAATAAATAAATAAATAATTGAAATTGTAAAGTCAAATTATAAATAAAATGTAAAAAATACATAAGATGTCTTGATAAAAAAATATGTTTAAAGTATAATAATAAGTGTAATAATAAAAATAAGGAGGAATGATAATATATGAAAGAAGCTACAGGTGAGTTAAATATGACAGTTATTACAGTTATAGCAATTGCAGCAGTTGCGGCTTTATTCTATGCGTTTGTTTGGCCTATGATTCAAAGGACAATAGTACAAAGAACTTGTGATACATATGGACCAGGGTATACTGCAGAAAGGATAACTGATGCAAATAAATGTAAGACTGCAAGTGATAAAACAAGTTGTTGGCAATGTACATGCGGGGATGGATGTACTGGTGAAAATATAGTGATAACTGATAAATAATTAGGAGACAAATGAAATATGAAAGAAGCGATAGGAAGTTCATGGATGCTTGGACTAGCAGTGACATTTATCGTTCTTTTTGCCTCTTATTTAGCTGTTTCAATTAATTATGCGAAGGCCTTTAAAGTTAAAAATGAAATAATAAATATGATAGAGTCTAATCAAGGCTTTAAAAGAAGCACTTATGGCACTGGTATTGATAAAATTGATATTAACATTTTAAGAAATTCTAATATAGTTGAAAACAAGATTTATGCTTATTTGAAAGATATTGGTTATGCTAATACTGTTGTAACTAGTGATGACTGTAATAAATATGGTGATTATGGTCAAGGTGGTTATTGTGTGAAAAAAGTTCAAAATGGAAGTGGATACACTTATAAAGTAACCACATTTATCAAAATTGAGCTACCTATTTTTAATTTTAAAGTTTTAGTTCCTATTGGAGGAGAAACAAAAACATTGTATTATGTAAATGATTAAACTGGAGGTAAAAGAATGAATGTTATTATAGCAAATAAATATAGTGAAATGCTTAAAGGTTCACAAATAGAAATTATTAAATTTTTAGAAGGTGTTTTTAATGTAGATTACATTATAAATGAATTTAGCAATTTTTATTTTGATAGGATGATATTAGATATAACTGCTTTAGAAAATTATACTAATTTAGATAATTTACAAAAGTTAAGTATTAATTTTGATATGACAAAAGTAATACTATTATTAGATGACAATGAAGAAAATGCTAATACTGATTATCTATCTAAAATAATTAGTATGGGTATATATAACTTTACAAGAAATTTAGATGGAGTTAAATATTTACTTGAAAATCCTAATTCATATAGAGATGTAGCGCATTTACATAATGTTAATAGTGTAAATAATACATTAACTGAAGCACAAGATAGTAGTTTAACTAATACTAGAGTTATTGGTGTAAAGTCACTTACTAAATGTGCAGGATCTACTACATTAATATATATGATGAAAAAACATTTAGAAAGTAATTATTCAGTAAACGCAATTGAAATAGATAAAAGAGATTTTAGCTATTTTGAAGATGATGATATGATATCTACTACTAGTCAAGATTTTCCTAAAGAACTAATGAAAAGAAGAGATACTAATGTAATATTAGTAGATTTAAATGAATATCAAGATACTGATATATGTAATGATGTTATCTATCTTTTAGAACCTTCTATAATTAGATTAAACACATTATTAAAAAGAGATAGACTAATATTTAAAAAATTAGCTAATTCTAAAATAGTATTATGTAAAAGTAATGTTGCTAATAGTGATTTAAATGTATTTGAATATGAAACTGGATCTAAAATATTCTATAATTTACCTTCATTAGATGAAAGAAAGAATAATTTAAAAGAAATAAATGGATTATTAAGTAAATTAGGATTTGCTAAACAAAGTACTGGAGTAGTAGAAGAAAATAACAAAAATAAATTATTAGGAATGTTTAAATTTTAACAAATTTAGACATTTTTTTAATTTATGAGTGTAAAGTTACAATATTTGTTTGACATATACTTAAATTTATATTAAAATTATATGTAGAAAGAAGGAGAAATTATGAATATTATGAATTTATTTTATTTGATGGCTACAATTGATAGTATGGACGATCCTACTGCATTTTGTGGGACATTAACACCTGTTTGGACAATTGTTGGATATGTCATCTTTGCAATTAAAATTGTTGTACCATTGTTATTAATAGTAACTGGTATGCTAACACTAGCTCAAGCAGTTATGAAAAAAGAAGAAAAGGATATAAAAGCAGCACAAAATTTATTAATTAAAAAGATTATCGCAGCAGTCTTAGTATTCTTTGTAATAACAATAGTTACATTAGTTGTAGGTTTAGTTTATCAAGATGGTGATTGGAACGAATGCGTAAAATGTGCTATTCATCCGTTTGAAAAAAAGAATAGTTGCTATGTTTTAGATAAGCCAGCAAGTTCAACAACAAATACTGATACTACAACAGGTGATAATTAATATTATAATAAAAGTTCTATTATTTAGGGCTTTTTTATTTTGGCTAATTTTTTAAATATTATTGATTTATAGTGTAAATTAGTTTATAATTTTAGTAGTAAAAAGGAGTTTTTATGAAAAATAAGTTTTTAAAATATATATTTGTATTTTTTGTAGTATTCTTATCTTTTGATATTAGTGTAAAGGCTGATACAACATACACTTGTAAATACAGAGTAAATCTTGAAGATGTAACACCTAATGAATTTGATGTGGTATTGGAATTTATAAAAGACGATTATGATTATAATAATTTTGCAAAGGTTCTTATTAATGGAAAAGAGTATGATTTTGATAATCCTACATATAATCCAAGTGATTTTGACCTTGTGATTAATGCATCTGGTTCTCGTTCTATTACATTTTCTAAATCAACTGCGGAATCACTTTATAATGATTTGGTATCTAATGATTATTCTTGCCCTGAAACTTCTATAAAAGTTAACAGAGAAACAGGAAGGGCTAATTATTACAATATATCATTTGCATCTAAAACAGAAATAAATAATCCTAGAGAGTATATACAATTAACTAATGTTGATAGACAAGTGCAAGAATTAACTACTTCTAATGAACTAGTAGAAAGTTTAAAAAATGGCGGATTTTCGTGTGAATATGATATCGGAACAAAATTTCAACAAAATGGTATTGGAAATGATATAAATATAACAGTACCTGTAAGAATTTATTTTTCAAATGGTACAGCAAAAATATATGTTAATGAAAGAGAATTTAAAAATAGTTTGGGACTTTCAAGTTTTATGCTACCTAATATTTACTATGGTGCTAGTGGGGATTATACTGGTAAATTTAATTTGGCTTATATAAGTAATTATGAAAGTGTAGCAAAGAGTTATTATGATGCTGCTGTACGTGGAAATAGTATTTCATGCCCAGCTCTTCATTATCATAAGGCTTATAATATAAATAATGGTGTGAATACTTTATACATTGATAGTGCAAAAGATTCTACTGATTCAGTTAGTGCTAAAAATACACCCGTAATTGAAAATGTAAATCTTGACTGTAATTATGGTGAAGTAGTTTTAAGAGGCTCAGGTAATAATGTACAAGTTGAAAATGCAGAATTAAGATTAAAAATTTCAAATGGTACTGCTCAATTATATATAAATAATAAAAAAGTTGAGGCAGACAAAACTATGTTATCAGATTATGTCACTATATATGATCGAGATTTTCATTTAGGTTTTGCTTGGGATGATGGATTTAGTAAATTAATAAGAGAATTGTATAATAAGACAATAGCTGGTGGTTCGAGATGTCCTGTTATTAATATTAATTTAGATTTAGGTAATCATTCTAGTGATTTAGATATTGCCACTTTTAATGCTTATACTGAAGAAGAAGCATCGCAAGGTGGTATTTCAGGAGAATTATTTAGTCCAAGACCTGAAGAAAGTAATGTATGTTATAATAGTTTTAAAGCTAATGATAATTTTAAAAGCCTTAAAAGAGATCTTCAAATTAAGTTTTACAAAAGTAGTGAAAACGGAACTATTAAAAATATGGTAGAAGTAAGGTATGGTAACAGAATAGCTGAAAATGAATTTGGAACTAGTATTGGTATTTTTGAATATAATAATGATTATGGTAATCGTATTCCATTATTTTCAGGTTATTTTAATGGTAATGTAACCCTAATTTTAGAGGCAAATCAATTACAAAACTTTTTTCCAGAAGATGGAACTTGTAGAAAGGTTTATTTAGGTGTGGATGGAAACGAGACTTTTGATACTTGGAATTATCACGTTTCTGGTGATCAAAATAGTTTAAAAGACGCATATGGTGAAGTTTATACAGCTGTTGATAAGTCCATATCTTCAATTAATGAAGAAGAAGAGAAAGCTTCCAAAAATCCTATGAAAAGATTAGGAACTTGTGCAAAAATATTAGGCAGTGCAAGTGAAGACGGAACAGTTGCACATATATTAAATATTATTTATAATATAATGAAAATAGTTGCAATTATTTGGGCTATTGTAATGACAATGATAGATCTTACACAAGAAGTATTTAACAATAAAGAAAAGTTGACTCCAACTTTAACAAAAATCGCTAAAAGACTTGTAATGTTAGTAATTATATTTTTCCTTCCAACAATAATAGATATAATTGGTAACATAATCGGTATAGACGATGTATTATGTGGCATTAAGTAAGAAAGAAAGGTGGTAATAAATGGCAATTCCAATTTTATGGCAAATTTGTTTAGCAATTGATGCATTAATTTACAATATTGCAACTCAAATAATTCACGTGTTTTTTGAAGTTGCTTTGATTTCAACTAATGTTTCAGCATTGAGTGAAGATTTGAATTTTGTGATAGGGCGAGTTATGATGCTTTCAGGTGTCGTTGCGCTTTTTGCCTTATCTGTTTACTTGATTACGAGTATGACTAATCCCACTACTGATAGTAAAAATGGAAACGGGCAAAAATACCTACAAAATATTATAATTGCAGTTGTTTTGCTAGCAAGTTCAACATTTATTTTTGATATTTTAAATAATTTATATGCAGCTGTTATAAATAACAATGTTATACCTAAAATTGTTTATGGGGATTGGGAAGAACACGAATATGGCAACGAAGGACCTGATATGGGGAATATTGATGAAATGGCTTCCGAATTTATTAATGGTTCATTTTTGACTGCATTTTTTAGGCCTACTGATGGAAATAATTGTGAGGGAAGTTCAACGGCTTGGTGTACAACATATAATCGTGTGAAAGCTGGTAATGGAACTCTTATGGATCTTATACCTTATGCTTCTGATACAATTAGGTTTACTTATACACCATTTATTTCTGGAATATTCGGAATAGTTATGTGTTATTACTTTTTTAGATATACTATTGAACTTGCTACCCGTGTATTTAGACTATTGCTTTTACAAGTACTTTCACCAATACCATTTATAATTTCTATTATACCTCAACAACATAATAGATTAACTACTTTTTGGACTGTTTATTTTCAAAATTATGTTCAAGCCTTTGTAAGAATACTGACAGTTTATATGGCATTTATGTTATTTGGACTTGTTACAACTAATGGTTCAATGGCAGTCACTGGTGCTTTACTTTTGGATATATCTGGCTTTGCTAAAATTCTATTATGTATAGGTTTATTTCACGCTTGTCAAGAATTACCTAGACTGGTTGATCAAATTTTAGGAACACACTTTGGTGGAAAACCTGATGGAAACTTTGGTTTAAGAGCAGTTCTTGGAGCAACTATTGGTGGTCTTGTTGGTATGGCTGGAGGTGCAATTGCCGGTGGTGTTACAGGTGGTGCTGGAGGAGCAGTATTAGGTGCTGCAACTGGACTTGCAAATGGAGGTTTTGCAGGTTCTAGAGGAACACTATTTGCTGCTGGCAGAGGTGTTGCAGCCAGTGTTGCCCACGCTGGTAGACTAGGTACAGCAGTTCGAGATATTGGATTAGGAGGATTTTTATTAGGTAAAGCTGATAGATTAACTGGTGGAGAGTATAGAGAAAAACGCAGAACAGAAGAACTTGAAAAACAAAAAACAGAAATTGGTAAAGGACTTTCAAAAGCTAATAAAGGTAAATCTTCACTTGACAATATAAAACAAGCATATGATGCTGAATTTGACAAAAAAAATACTACTTCAAGGGAGGATTTCTTGAAAGGCGATGCTAAGTTGTCTGCACTGCAAGCGGAACATGATGCTAATTTGGAAGCTGGTTTATATAGTGGTGATTCAGGTCTTGAACGAGAAAAGTATGACCTTGATGTAATTAAAGCCAGAAGAAGTTTTTTATCTTCAATGTATGATCAACAAAGAAAAATTTCACAAGAACAATTTATGCGTGCTGGTCTTGATAAAAATGTTGCTTTAGATAATGCTAAACATAGATTTGCTTCGCTTGATAGTTATATAGCAGATGATAGCAGATATAAGAAACTAACTTCACAATTAAATGTAGCGACAACTGATGAGGAAAGAAGCAGAATAACTAGTGATATTGAAGCAAGAAGAAATGCTTTAACTGCAGAATATGGCGAAAGACAACATTTATCAAGCTTTGATACTTATTTAAGAAATAAAGGTATTGATTCTTCTACATTAAGCGATGAGGCAAGAAATAATTACCAAAGAGCTTATAATGATGCATTACTATCTGAAGAATTTAGACAAGGCTATAAATCATTTGACGACTTTAAATATGAAAATTCTGAATATACTAAATTAAAAGCTAAAATCGATAGAGGAGAATATGCAAGTGCTGCAGATTTAGCTTATGATACAGATAGATTAAAAGCAATGGGAGACGAGTTACAAGAATTTTATAATGCTCAATATACGCAAGAAAATGGTGATTGGTTAACTAGAATTAACAGTGCTGAACCTGAAGTTGGTGCAATTAGAGAAGCTAAAGAAGAATATGAAAGCTTCCGTCAAAGATATGGATATGATGGTGAAGATAATCGTTCTGCTGCATCTTATGATCAATATACTGCTTCAAAAGATAAATATAAGAAAGAAGCAAAACAATATAATAGACAAACAGAAGCTATTGATATTCAATTAGATGAAATTCGTACTAGCGAAGGACATAAACGTAGAGAAGTTGCCAATAAAGATAAATTTATGAGAAATCACTAATTCTAGAAAGGAGAAAAGAATATGAATAATAATATGTATATGATACCTGCTAATGCTAAAAGAAGTATGTTAATACTAGGTGTATTTAGATGGGTAGATTTGATTATATTTGGTAGTGGAATATTTCTAACTTTCATATTTCTATTAGCAATTCCTAATGGAAATATAGTACTAGATATTATAAAAATAGTTCCTATTTGTATATGTTCATTTCTAGTACTTCCTATTCCTTATTACCATAATGTATTATCATTTATTAAAGATTTATACCTATATTTAGTTGGTAGAAAAGTATACTTATGGAAAGGTTGGTGTATAAAAAGTGAATACCAAGAAAAATAAAGTTGATTCAAGAAGTTTAAAATATGCAGAAAATTGGCTTCCTATTAAATCAATATTAAATGGAGCTATTCAATTAGAAGATAATTTACAAGTAACAGGGGTTAAAATATTACCTAAAAACATCTTTATAATGGATAGTGAAAGTCAAAGAAATACTATATATAATTTAAGAAATCTATATAATAGTATAGACTATGAATTTTGGCTTATTGTAGCAGATAGACCAGTAGACATAAATATATATTTAGGACAATTACAACTTCTATATAATAATGTAACAACTCCTATAATGAAAAAATTAGTTATGCAAGACATTAATAAAGCAAATCTATTTATGAGTAAAGAAATAGGAGTAGCAGATACTGAATACTATTTGTTATTTAAAGATAAAAAACCTGAAATTATTGCTAAAAAAATTCAAAATTTAATAACTGGATTTGCTAGTTGTGGACTTACTGCTATACAAACTAGTAATGATGATTTAAGAGTTTTAATCGATGGATTCTTAAATGATGGGGGAAAAGCTGAATTTGGGACGGTGATGAGTGAATGAATTTAAAAAGTCAATTAGCGCCTAAGGGACTAGAATTTAGAAGTGGAGATATGATTATAAGTGGTAAATATTGTACTTTTCTAACTATAATCAGTTATCCTAAAATGATAGGTGAAGGTTTTCTAGCTAATCTAACTCAATATTCTGGCATAAAAGTTGTTATAAAACATATTCCAATAGATTTTTCTGTATTATCTAAAATGCTTAATAAAGAAATAGCAGATATGAAAATAAGATATCAAGAAGAACATGATAGAACTAGTCAAGAAAGAATTAGGCAAGACTATGAATCAATAGAAAACTTCATAAGCATGCTAGCAGCTACTCAAGCAAGAATATTCGATTTTCAAATGCACGTTATGGTAACTGCAGATTCATCAGAAGAACTTCAAAATAAAGTCGTTCAAGTTAAAAACTATTTAGATGCAATGGGTATGAGAGGTGTAATATTAAGATTCGAACAAGAAAAAATACTTAAATCTTGTCTTCCAATATTCCCTAGTAATGATATAGAAGAAAGAATTGGAACACCTATACCTAGTGTCACTATGAGTGCTATGTATCCTTTTGTATTTGATAGTATTAAAGATCCTGGACTTTCTTGTTTACTTGGTGTAGATTTTTCAGGAGGAGTTATATTATTTAATCAATTCTTATATCAAATTAAAAAAGAATACAACAGAAACAATGCCAATATGATAATGCTTGGTACTTCTGGTTCAGGTAAAAGTACAGCAGCTAAATTATTATTAAGAGCAAACATAAGAAATGGAAACAAAATAGTAGCAATAGATCCTGAAGGAGAACTATCAGATATGACAAGACTTTATGGAGGAGACTTCATAGATCTAGGTCGTGGTGGGGAATCTGGTATGATAAACCCATTAGAAGTTGTAGTTGATATAGATGATGAAGATGAAGCAAGTGAAGTAGGATATGCAATTCTTACAAGAACTTTGCAAACATTAAAAGCTTTTATGAAATACTATAGTCCTGATATAGAAGAAGATGTTTTAACATTATTTAGTGAAGTAGTACAAGATACATATAAAAGATACAAAATAGATGAAAATACTGACTTCACAAAACTTACAAGTGAAGACTATCCTACATTTGATGATGTATATGCAACAATAAATGGAAGACTTCATAGTATGACTGAAAAAACTCATGAAAGAGATGTAATGGAAAGACTAGAATTAAAGATAAGACCTATAACAAGAGAGCTAAAATTCTACTTTGATGGTCATACTACTGTAAGCCCTAATTCTGATTTTATAGTATTTAATATAAAAGAACTAATGAATAGTGATACTAATATAAGAAATGCTTTATTCTTTAATATATTAAAACACGCTTGGGGATTATGTTTAGACAAAAGTGTAAACACAGTATTAATGGTAGAAGAAGCTCATACACTTCTTGCAGATAAAAACACATTAGGTGCGGAATTTTTAGCCCAAGTGCAAAGAAGAAGTAGAAAATATAATACAGGTACAATAATAGTAACACAACAACCAACAGATTTTGCAAGTCCTGAAATTATAGTACACGGAAAAGCTATATTTGATAATGCTTCATATTACTTAGTAATGAATCTTAAAAAACAAGCAGTAGAAGACTTAAGTAAATTAATAGATTTAAACGATCAAGAAAAAGATTCTATAAAAAGATATAATCAAGGAGAAGCCCTATTTGTATGTGGTTCAAGAAGAATGAGAATAAATGTAGTTGTAACTCAAGATGAATTAGACTCATTTGGAAGTGGTGGAGGATTATAAAGTAAATGTTTAATCGTATGGAAGATGATAGACAATTAGAAAATAACAGTGGTTCACAAAATGTGAGCCATTTTGACGTTAATAAAAATAATAATAAATACGATAAAAATGAAATAAATAATATAAATGATAGAATAAATAACACTAAAAATAAAAATATAGAAGAAAGTAAAAGTAGAATAAATAATAGTGAAGAAGATTATTCAAATAATTTTAAAAATAATATAAATAATGATAATATTAATAAAAGTGAAAAACAAGAAAATACTTTAAATAAAACTAATCAAAATAATAATTATAATAGTGAAAGAAGAGAATTTGAACATAAAGTTGATGAAGGAAGTAGTTCAAAAAAACTAGTTAAAGGAATAGGTAGAAGTCTTACTAACAGTGCATTAAATACATTAGGAAGTACTGATGAAGAATTAGGAACAATGGTTAATGATGCAAGAAAAGTTGCAAGTGGTGTTAACACTGCTAAAAATGTAGCCCAAACAGGTATAAAAGTTGGGAAAGCTTTATCTAGTGCAGTTCAAAAACTAATAGCAATATTAACACCTTTACTTCCATTTTTAATTCCTTTACTAATTATTTTAGCAATTTTAGTGTTAATAATAGTTGTAATAGTAGTAATAATAGCAATATTCACAAGTTCATTTGGTGGAAAATACGGAGCAAGTGGAAGTGTCATATTTGAAGATTGGCAAAATTACGTTTTTCCTAATCGTGATTCACAAACTATAACAGATATATCATATGATATGTTATCTCCAGAAGGAAAAACAAGAGAAGAATTAGATGAAATATTTGTTGGTATTGACTGTAATCTTTTAGATAATATAAAGAATTTCTTTGGTTTATATGATATAACTAGTAGTTGTGGTTTAAACTCTTTCTTTAATGATGATATATTAAAAAATGCAGAATCAAAAACAGACTCAACTGTTTCACCAGGTTATTTGTTTTCATCCCTTTACTATGCATATGATACTCAAAATTACGATTCAAATGGTAAAAAATACATAACTATTGAAGATTATGATGACATAAATGAAAATTCTACTGCAGATGCTTATTATTATATAGGTGATTTAGATATAATAACATCTTTAGTAAAAGCGAAAGTTTATACAAAAGAAGACATAAAAGAACTTATGGATAATTACATACTTTCTTATAGTAATAATAGTAAATATACATACTATACTTTAGAAACTGAAGTAGAAAAAGATAGTGATGGTAATGAAGTAAAAGATGAAGAAGGAAATGTAAAAGAAAAACACTCTTGTAAAGCAAATACTTTAGAAGAATCTAGTGAAGTAAGTGAAACTAAATTATTACTTTACTTAAGATATGGAAAAGATGTGGCCTCTTCTTATCAAGAAGATATGAACAGAATGAAAAGTTGGAATTTACAAAGTAGTGAGTGTACTAATGGAAGTTATGATGATATAGAACCAAAATATCCTGCATTTAATAGACCTAATATGGATAAATATGATACAAAAGTTGAAGTAGAAGGTGAATTTTCAAATAATACAAGTATTTATATATCTAAAGATAATTTAGGTGTTAATGATTTTACAAGTGGTACATATGGTTATAAAGATGGGTTTATTTATAAAACATACCCTAAATATGATATAAGATA
>CANRKW010000010.1 GCA_947631345.1 uncultured Bacilli bacterium
ATAAGCATTAATTACTGAATCTTTAATTCCCATTGTTAATCTTGATTCACGATAATAAGAAGTATAAACTATGGCATAATCAATTGTTGCTCCCATTAATATTGCTTGAACTATCAATAAAGATATGAAATATACTGACCCGCCTGTAATAGAAATTGCACTCATAGTTAAATACACAGCAGTTTGAATAATAAGTACTAAAACAAATGGAATGATTAAGTCCTTAAATGTTATTGCGACAACAATAAATATAAATATCATTGTTAAAATTGTAATCTTATTTAATTCATTATTAAAAGTTTTATTCATTTCTACTGCCATAGGAGAGTTTCCAACAATGTATATATCATCATTTTTACCTATTTCTTCTTGAATTGAATTAATAAATTTATAGGTTTTTTCATCTTCTAAAGCATATTTTGTATTTAATACAACTCTTGAATATTTATCAGATACTATTAAATCTTTTGATTTATCAACAGTTTTTTTTGAATCAGAAATTGTTGTCCTTTCTTCTGAATTTATGAAATCATCAAATCTTGAATCAGTTAAAATATCAGAATTTAGATAATTAATAAATTCTTCAATTGTCATTTTCCATGAATCATCATATTCTTTATTGCTTCCATAGTACATATATATTAAATCCACAAGATTTTTATCTAAATTATCACTTAATGTATTTAATGATGTAAATGCTTCCGTAGATGTATATTTTATACTATTTAAAGATTTATTCATTATATCATTAATAGTTGTTAATTTTTCTTTTTTTGTATCATCAAATTTTGCTGAATAATCTTTGTTATTCATTACATCTTTAATAATAAATTGAACATAATTATATAGAGAAACTTCTTGATTATCTTTTATATATTTAGAATTATATAAACTAAATAGTAAACTCACTATATTATTATCTATATTTAATAATGAACTTAAACTAGAAGATATGTATAATGTATCATTTAGTGTAGATGTCATTACTTCTTTAACTAAAGATAGAATACTTATTTCTTCATTAGATATTTTACCGTTTAATAATTCGTTATCTTTATTATTTAATATTAGATTTGTAAGTTCTAAAGGTGTCATTATTGTTGGTTCATTATTATAATCGTATACTGCAAATATTTTAGCTAGTTGATTTTTGTCTGTACCTGTAATATTACTTATTTCTGAATAACTATATGTTGTATCTAAATTATTAACAATTATATGGGCAAGTTGTAATAAATCGCTTACTTGTGATATTTTTTCTATAAATAAAGGATTTTCTTTATTATCATATAGAAAATTAATTAATTCTTTTATAGATATATCTTTTAAATTATTATTTTTAAAATCATTATAACCATAAATAACACTTATAACTGTGCTTAATCTAGGTTCTATTGTAGTTAATTCATTTAAATTATACTCATAACTAGGAGACAACTTACTTAATAATTCTTTAAACATTTCTTCTATTTCAGGAGTTAAATAATTTTTATATAACTCATCTTGTGACATTTCAAATACACTTTTTGATATTTCTTCTACACTTAATTTTGATAGAGTATTATAACCAGTATAATAAGTGTATAAAAGTGATAAAGTATTATCATCTATAATTTCTAAATTGTCTAAAGATGTCTTCATTGATTCCATATTGCGTAGAGTAGTTACATTTTGTTTATTACTTAATGTTTTTAAAAGAGTTAATGATTTAATAGTATTTTTATCAAACATATCTTTATAAGAATTATTACTAGACATATTTAAAGCAAAATTAGCAAATTCATTTAAAGTCATTTTGGTACTACTATCTATTGTTGTTCTATAAAATAAGAATAATGCTTCTATTAAATCTTTATCTATTCCAAAAATACTAGAAAGTTCACTTGCATCCATCTTCTTATTTATATTATTTACATCAGCAAATTTTTGTAATTGTTTTAATTTTGAAATATTTTCTTTATCTAAACTTGATGAATACTCTTTATCATTTGCTACATCACTAAGCATAAAATTAACAAAATCTTTAATAGTCATTTTAGTTATAACATTTTTACTATTATAATAAATCAAGATTTTTTCAGCATCATCTTTATTTATTCCTAAAATATCAGCAATTTCTTTAGTATTTCTCTTTTTATTAATTAAAGATGATGAAGTAAAATTTTCGAGTATTTCTAAATTATTTTTAGTATCTTGATCTATTGAATCACTAAAATTATCATTAGTATAAATGTCACTTTTAATAAATGAAATAAATTCATTTAATGTCATTTTATTATTAGAATCTTTATTATAATAATTGTAATAAATAAGTTTTATTAGATATTCTTCTACTTCAGTATCTTGACCTAAATCTTCAAACTTTTTATTTAATTCATTGTATGCTAGTTTTTCATTAATGGTATTTGAATAACATAATACTTGGTCTATGTTTTCATTTTGCTCTAGTTTTTTACAATAATCTGTTATTAATTCTTCATATTTATTGTTATATACTATAGCAATTTGGTTTGTTATTGGAAAAACTTTTCCGACTTTATCTTGTTCTGAATCCGTATAGAGTATTCCAATATTTCCTTTTAGAAAATAAGCTCCGACAAATAATATAACTATTAAAACTACTTGGACATATCTAGTCTTGTATATAAATTTTCCTAATCCTGTTAAATTAAATTTAGGGTTTTTCTTTTTCGTTTTAGCAATCAAATTATCAAAGATTAAAAGTAATGCTGGTAAACAAAAGAAAATACTAATTAAACTTAATAATACACCTTTAGCTAAAACAAATCCTAAATCTTTACCAATAGTGAAACTCATAAATACAAGTGCGACTAAACCGACAATTGTTGTAATAGAACTACTTGATACTGCTTTGAAAGAGTGATATAGTGCTTCTTTCATAGCTTCTATTTTATTACTATGAGTTAATTTTTCTTGCTTATACCTGTTAGATAACATAATTGAATAATCCATAGATAAAGCAAGTTGTAATATAGCGACAATTGAATTTGTAATAGATGATACACTATCAAACATAATATTAGTGCCTTTATTAATAAATACTGCTATTCCTATAGAAATTAAGTATAGCCATGGTTCAATATAAGAATCACTTAATATTATTAAAATAATCATTGCGAATGCTATTGCTAAAATTACAATCCATAATTGTAATATTGGTTTATTTTCATCATATATCGAGCCACTCATTCCTGAAACTTTAAAATTATCTTTAACATAATTATAAACACTCGTAGCAGTTTCAGAATGGTCGTAATCATCTACATTTAAAACATATAAGGTGTATTTATCTTTATTATATTCTTTTGTATTTTCATAATCAACAGAACTTACACCATCAATACTTTGTAATTTTTTTAAAGTTTCTTCCTTTTCACTATCTGTTAAACCTTTAAACATAACATTAAGTACCGAAGAATCTTGTTCAGCAAATTCTTCATCCATAATATCTTTACCAATTTTCGTTTCACTTGTTTTAGGAAGATACTTCATAATATCTTCATTTATATTTACTTTAGTAGATAAATACAAACTTAGCATTGCTGCTATTATAAAAATTGTTAAAAATACATATCTTCCTTTAACTATAAAATCAGTTATTTTTCTCATATTTTTTCCTCCGTCTATATAGTCTATCGCTAATATTAATTTAAGTACACAACAATTTATAAAAATATGTTTGTTATCATACACAAATAATAATATGTTTGTATGATTATAAGACTTTTTGTTTGGTATTTATTTTTTATTGGATATAATATATAATAAATTCAAGGCGGTTTTATGAAAGAAAAAATTGATTTAAGAGTTGTTAAAACTAATAAGGTTCTATTTAATGCATTAATTACACTTATGGAACAGAAAGATTTTGAAAAAATAAAAATTTCTGATATATGTGAATTAGCTTTAATTAATCGTTCAACATTTTATGCACATTACGAAGATAAATACGATCTTTTATTAGCAATGATAGATAATCTAAAGCAAAATTTATTAAATGAATTAAAACAAAATAAAGAAGAAAATATTTCTAAAAGTTACTTTATAGAATTTTTAAAAATACTAATTAATCACGTTGATGAGAAGAGAACAACTTATAATTCTATATTAAAAAATGATAAAAATGGAATTTTAATAGATTTTCTAATTGATGTTAGTAATAGAGATTTAATTAGTAGATTAAAAAATAATAATATAGTTGAATCTAATATTCCACTAGATATAATTACAAAATTTTATTTAGGTGGTATAGTATCCATAGGGATTGATTGGATAAAAAATAAAGATAAGTATACAAAAGAAGAATTAATATCATACTTTGATAAATTAATTCCTAATAAAATTTAATTAAAAAAGTAATTCATATTAATAATTATAAAAAGGGCTGTTCAATAATTAAGTGATTAATTTTTGAATTAGTCTCTTTTTATTAGGTTTTAATTTTATTTTTTTAGAAATATCTAGTATAGAATTTGCTAATTCTAAATAAAATGAGTCTATATCTTTATATATGTTTTTAGTCTTTATGTTCAATTTTAACAAAAGGTTTCAATAATAGCAGGCTCATCAACATTAAATAAACGATATTTAATATCATTAGGTTTATTATCAAGATGATTAATTTCATCAACTTTAATAAATTTGGAAAGAAAAACAATAATTTTCCAAATAAATTCATTAATGCTATTTAAAAATTTAATAAATAATGATATAATTTTAGACATGACATTACCTCGATTCTAGTGTGTTATGTTTATTATGTATGTTATAAACATTATATCGAGAAATGTCATTTTTTGATAAATAATAATTTTATATAAAAAAACATAAGTAAAATAAAAGAAAAAATGGAACTATGCACACTATCATTAAGTATTTGGAGGGTTAATATGGCATTTAAATCTTATAGTTGGTCAATTGGAACTACTAGTTTTAGAGTAAGTCAATTGAATTATAAAATAGAACGTCAATTACAATTATTAAAACAATTTTGGTTAGAAAATTCTAATGTGAGTTGGAAAAATAATAATGAGTTACAAGCTAAATACTATTATTTTATCAAAGACAATGGATTTTTAATAGGAGATGCTAGTAGACCAGATAAAGATGCGAGAGAAAAAACTTCAGGATTAGTTGATATTGGGGTTTTAACACAAGATAGAAAACTAACCGAAGTTGGTAGCAAAATTGAAAGTTTATTAGGTAAAGAAAGATCTAAAGATAATATTTTTTACATTGATGAGGATAGTTACTACTATTTATTACAATTCCTAAAATTACAAATCAATAATGATGGGGTAAAAATAAAACCATTTATTGCTTTAATTTATATGCTAGAAAAGCTTGATTACCTAACATATGATGAGTTTACATATTTATTACCATTATGTAAAAACAAATATGATGTTATTAAAATGGTAAATGAAATTAAATATAATCGTGAGGGATTAAATTTAGACACAATTATTACAACTAGAATTTATGATATGGATAATTATATTAAAGTGTTTGAAGAATTTAGAAAAGATTATCCAGTAACTATAGAAACATTTGAAATAATTGGGATGAATAGAAAAAGTGCTAGTTATGAACATGCATATTTACCAGTGTATAATGAACTAGTTAATTTAGTATTTCACTTAAGATACAACACATTTGAAGAAAGAGCTGAATCTTATAACAGACTATATGAATATTGTAGAAATATTTCTGGTAACGCTAAGTCACATTGGTTATCTTACTTATTCATGAATAATTCTCCTAAAAACTTTGACGATAAATTTGATAAGGAATTTAGAAAACTTGAAATATCAGAAGTAAAAAACATAATTGACTTTAAAAGAGTTTTCTTTGAAAGAGAGCATATTATTAAATGGAAAGTAAATTTAAAAGAATACTTTGATTTAAATAAAAGATATTTCTCGCTAACTGATATTGTAAAATTTGGTGAAGATAAAATAGAATTAGACTTATTACCAAAATACTATTTTAAAGAAATAATAGATGACTTATTAAATGAAAATTTATTAGAAGATGAGAAATATTTAAATTTGTTTCATTCACTTGTGCCTATAGAAAAAATATCTGATAAATACAGAACAAACATATCTGAACTTGTTAATGAAATAAATAAAGAATTGAATACAAATTTAACAATAGATAATATTAACACATATTTAGAAGATGAAAAAATTAAACAATTTAATAAATTAATTGATGAAAGATTTAAAGACAATGATTTATTATCATTAATTGATTTAATTAAAGTTAGAAAAGATTCAGAAGTATGTAGTTATGTATCAGATAATGCTGACGTTCCAACAATATTTGAATATATACTTGGTATAGTTTGGTATAGAATAAGCAATAAAGAAGGAAATATACTTAAGTTTATGAATTTAAGTTTAGATGCTGATTTATTACCAAAGACACATGCTGGTGGTAGAATGGCTGATATAGTGTATGAATACAAAGAAAACAATTATCCAAAACATAATTTACTAATTGAAGCAACATTATCTGAATCAACGGGACAAAGAAAAATGGAAATGGAACCGGTATCAAGACATTTAGGTGAAGATATTTCTAGCACAAATAATGAAAATGATTATGCATTATTTGTGGCACCAAATTTAGAAGAAAGACTAATATTAGATTTTAGAAATATGAGAAGTAGATTCTATCCTAAAGCTAATGGCAGTTATATTGAAGGATTAAAAATAATACCTATCGATACTGATATATTGAAAAAATTTATAACTGATCATAAAAAATATACTGATATATATAAGTTGTTTGACAATGCTTATAAATCACAAACACCAGATCCAGAATGGTTTAAAAAAGAAATTTTACAAAAAATATAAAAGAGTGTAGCACACTTCTTTTTTTGTGGTATAATTGAATAGTAAAACGATGCCGAAAATGGAAATAGGGAGGAATTAATATGAAATTAATTAGTATCAATAATAGACGTTATATAGGAAGTAAAGCAAGAATGTTAGACTACATTAATGATGTTATAAAAAAAGAAAAAATCACATTTTCATCCTTCTTTGACTTATTCGGAGGAACAGGAATTGTTGGAGATTATTTCAATAATTCAAAAACAAAAATATATGTTAATGACTTATTAAAATCAAACTATTTGTCTTATTTAGCATGGTTTGGTAGCGATAGAATTGATAAGAAGAAGTTGGAAGAATATATTGAAAGGTATAATTCTATAAAAAATGTAAAAGACAATTATTTTTCAATAAACTTTAGTGATACATATTTTAGTAAAGAAAATTGTAAAAAAATTGGGTATATAAGAGAAGATATTGAAAATAACTATTTAGACAATAAAATCAATACTAGAGAACGTGCAATTTTAGTTACTTCCCTATTGTATGCTATGGATAAAATTGCAAACACAGTTGGGCATTATGATGCATATAGAAAAAATGGTGAATTAGATAAAAAATTGGAATTATGTATGCTAGATTTAAAATCTACCACAAATAATAAAAATAATAAAGTGTTTAATGAAGATTCAAATGAACTTGTTAAAAACGTTAAGGCAGATGTAGTTTATATTGATCCACCTTATAATTCAAGGCAATATTCAGATGCATATCATTTATTAGAAAATGTTGCAACATGGGAAAAACAAGAAGTATTTGGAGTTGCTAAAAAAATGAAACGAAATGGTATAAAAAGTAAATATTGTTCTGTTTCAGCTCCGTTAGCATTTAAGGAACTTATTGAAAACATAAATGCTAAATACATTATTGTTTCTTATAATAATATGGGAACTAAAGGTGCAGGAAGATCGCAAGCTAAAATTAGTGATGAGGATATAATGAGTGTTTTATCTGCAAAAGGAAAAGTTAAAATATATGAAACCAATTTTAACCAATTTAATACTGGCAAAACACATATTAATAATCATAAAGAAAGATTATTTGTCTGCAAAGTAGGAAAAATAACAAAAGCAAAAGGAAAAATAACTACAGAAAATATTACTAACAATGTAAAATCACCATTAAATTATACAGGTGGAAAATATAAATTGCTTAATCAAATAATTCCAATATTCCCGAATAATTTAGATTTATTTGTAGACTTGTTTTCAGGTGGAAGTAATGTTGGAATTAATGTTAACGCAAAAAGAATTGTATGCGTCGATAAACAAAAAGAAATTATAAGAGTTATGAATTTATTTAAAAAATATGAAGATGGATATATTATTGATAAATTAGAAAAAATTATTGACAAATATCAATTAAGTAATTCATTGCTAAATGGATATAAATTATATAATTGCACAAGTGATAAGGGACTTGGTAATTATAATAAATCTAAATATATAGAATTAAGAAATGACTATAATAAACAAAAAGAAGATTCTGTAGAAAAGGATTTTCTATTTCTTACACTTGTTATATATGGTTTTAATAATCAAATAAGATTTAATTCAAAAGGCGAATTTAATATGCCGGTTGGAAAAAGAGATTTTAATAATTCAATAAGAAAAAATTTAAAATTATTTATTACAAAACTTAAAGCAAAAAATATTGAATTTATCAATTCGGATTTTAGAGAATTTGCTATAGAAACAACTGATAATACATTGGTATATTGTGATCCACCTTACTTTTTGGGTACGGCAAGTTATAATGAAAATGGGGGATGGACAGATAAAGACGAAATAGATTTATTAAATTATTTAGTAATTCTAGATAAAAGTGGTGTTAAGTTTGCTTTATCAAATGTCATTGAGCATAAAGGAGAGAAAAACATAATTCTAGATGCTTGGATAAAGGAACACAATTACAAAGTTCATATAATAGAATCAGATTATAACAATTCCAATTATCACAAACAAGAGGGTAATATATTAAAAACAATAGAAGTATTGGTTACTAATTATTAATATTTGGAAATATTTTAATGGTTTAATAGATTTTTAGAAATTATAGATTAAAACATCAATTAATTTAACACAGGCATAGTGATGAAAATGCAATATGCTTCTAATAGTATTAAAAATATGTTAAAGAAGAAAAATGATGTTAAAAAAGAAAATAAATTAAAAGGACAACTATAGTGAATAGTTGTCCTTATCTTAAGTCGCCCATATATAAACTAGTTCGACGATTATTTCAAATGGCAGGGGTATCAGGATTCGAACCCGAACGGAACGTTTTGGAGACGTTAATACTACCATTATATTATACCCCTATATTGGTAAAATCCTGTTCCAAAATAATATTACCATAAATACATTTATCTGTAAATAAAAACTTTCAAAATTTTTCTTCTTAAAAATAGTAGAAAATAGTAGTTTGAAAGCAACTTTTTTAGTATAATATTGATGTAACCTTACACCTCGCTTTTGGTGTTAAAGTGTTATAAAATAATTTAAAGAAAGGAGGGAAAAATGAAAAAATTACTTAGTTATTTTGTATGTTTTTGTCTTATTTTTAGTTATACTGGAACATACTATTTATTAGCACTTGATTCTTTAAGTGAAAATGTTCCTACTAATAATATTAGTGAAAGTAAAACTGTAAAAGAGAAAGGCAATCTTGAAGTTGATTTAAAGTTAAGTCTTCCAATTCAAAATACTTTAGATACTAATATGGGTTTAACTCTTATAGATGAATCTAATAATGAGTTAGATATTTCATTTGACGAAACTAATGAACCTGTAAGAAAACCTTATAAATATCAAGGTCAAACTGTAGAAGTACTTGTAAGAAAGTTAAATAATGAAGGAAAAGACTTAGCTGGTTTAGACAGTGAAGAAAGTATGGTATATATAGGTGTTACCATTTATAACATTAACAAAGGTAACTATACACTTAAAGTAAAAGGTGACGGATACAAGCCATTTTATGCATCTGTTACATTAGATGATTACTCTAAACGTGTAAGTTTATCAAATACTACTGGTTTATTTGAAGCAGGAGATGTTAATTTAGATAATGTTGTAAATGAAAGTGATAAAGAAATACTTATAGATAACTTTGGTAGTAAAGATTCAAAATATGATTTGAACCGTGATGGAATAGTTAATATAGCTGACTTAAATTACATAACTGCTATTTTAAAAGGAGAAAAAACTGATGTTTCAATAGTTGATACTTCTTTAATAATAAATGAAGAAGAAGTTACATTAGAAGGTGTAGAGGGAAGTTTAAGTGATTTATTAAGTGATGAAGGAAGTGTAAGTGTTCTTCCAGCCATAGAAGGAGAAGAAATATCTACAGAAAATCCTGCTAGTATGTCACTTATAATGGAAGAACCTAAATTAATGAGCGAAATTCGTATTGGAGCTTTAGAAGAAAATATACCAGAAGAAATGGAAGTTGAAGTAGAACTAGAAGATGGAAGTATAGTAAGTATTCCAGTAAGTTACGAACCAAATGAAAGTATTCACCCATTTACTGATGCACCAAATGATAATACCATAGTTGTAAAACTTGATGGACAAGTTGCAGTTAAAAGAATAATCATTAAAATTACTAAAACATCTTCTAAGAATTTAGCCCAAATAGGTAAAGTTGATTTTCTTAATAATGTATATGAAGAAGTACCTAAAGTTGAGGTTCCAAAACCAGAACACCTAAATGTTTTATTAGGAAGTGAAGAAATAACAGTAACTTTTGATAATATGCCTAATGTAACAGGGTATGAAATATTAGTTAAAGAAATGAAAGATGATAATGTATTAAAAGAAACAACATATCAAACAACATATAATAGTTTTGTAGTAAATGATTTAGATAACTATAAAACATATAATGTAAGTGTACGTGCAGTTAATGGAGAGTGGAAAAGTGCTTATACTAATGAAGTTAGTGTAAAACCTGAACCAAATAGATTACCGCCTTCTGTTGATATGGTAGTAGTTACTCCTGTTTCTGCTGGACTTGACATTGGTTGGAAAGATATGAAAGATACTTTAAGTTATAATCTTTACTATAAAAAAGAAAGTGATAGTGATTTTACTTCTTTAGGTCCAATATATGGAACTAAATATAGCTTAAGAGATTTGGAAGTTGGAACAACTTATCAAATTTATCTAACAGGTAATAATCATTTAGGAGAAGGAAGTCCATCACAAACTGTAATAGGCACAACTGATAATAGAAAGCCTACTATTTATCCAAAGTACAAACTTATTAACACTTCTAATGGAGTTGGTGAAGTTACAAACCATATTAAAGATGTAGTATTCACTGATGGTGAAATGAAAAATGGAGATAAGTTTTCTTTAGTAGATGATGATGATTTAACATATTGGTACAAAAATCTTTGGGATGCAGGTGGCTCTTATTATAAAGTAGGAACTCCAATTATTATTTTAGATCAAGAATATACTATGAAAGATTTTGTAGTGACTTTACCTGATGGGTATAATCACGCATTATATCAAGCAAAAGTATATTATTATGATACTGATTTAATGAGTGGAAGTACTGTTAAGACAATGAATGCTAGTATAGTAAGAAAAACAGATGAAAATGGAAGGGTATACTATTTTATTAAATGTGATAAACCTATAACTACTAGTAGAATACAAGTTTCTTTATCAACATATGCTGGTGGTAATGTTCAAATGAGTGAAGTTAAAATATATGAATATGATTCACTAGAAGATGATGTTGCATCTTTATTTAAAGATGATTTAAGAGTAGAACTTAATAGTTTTGTTACAGAAAAAGAAATAGAAGCCCTAGAAAAAAGAGCAAATGAAATTGATTCTGTAAGTGGAGAATACCATCCAGAAAAAGAGACAATTCTTAATGATTTAAAATATGCAAGAGAAATACTTAATGATACTAATGCTTTGGATGTTATTTCAATAAGTCCTAAAATTAGTAATAAAAATGATACTCATTTAGGATTTGCAATGAGTATAAATGATTATCAACCTTTGGGCGTATCTGTAAGAAGTGGCGAACAACTTGTAATATACGTTGGAAGTACTTCTAATGTTATGCCTGACTTAGTATTTACTCAATATTATGCAGAAGCAAATTCTTGGAATCAAACTTATAGTGTTCCACTTAAAAAAGGACAAAACATCATAACAGTTCCAACAATAGGTTCAATGAATACTGAAAGAGGCGGTTCTGTATATTTAAGATATCCTAGAACTACAGGTAATGAAACAATTAAAGTTCGTGTAAGTGGTGGAGTTAAAATACCTTATCTAAACTTATATGAGGTAACTGATGAAAGTGAAAGAAAAGAACTAATTGCAAACTACATAACTGAACTTAAAAATTATGTAGAAAATCTTCCTAATATGTATAGTTTAGAAGGTAAGGAATTTAATAAAAAGACAAGTGTGTTAAATAGTACTGAAATTGCTACAACTCTAGGATTATTATCTTTCCCTGCAACTGCTGTATATGAAGCTATTAGTAAAAATAGTGAAAATCAAATAGAAAACTTAAATGAAAGTATGTTAGCATTAGATGAAATGATAGAGTATTTTTATAGACAAAAAGGTTTATCTAAAAATGCAACTGTAAGTACTGATAAAGCACCAACTAGCAGAGTAAATATTCGTTATATGCGTATGTTTGATGGAGCATTTATGTATGCTGGTGGATTACATATAGGAATAGAGTATGAGTCTACTTATGGTTTAATAAGTGGAAAACGTTATACTGATAGTGAAGACTTTACTGGCTACTTTGGCTGGGGAATAAGTCACGAAATTGGACACCAAATTAATCAAGGTAAGTTAGCGACTGCAGAAGTTACTAATAATATCTATGCTTTGTTAGCACAAACTGCTAATGATAAAAATTCATCTAGATTAGAAATATTTGATTTTTATCCTAAAATATACGAAAAAGTTACAAGTGGTACAGTAGGTAAAGCAGGAAATGTATTTGTTTCTTTAGGAATGTTCTGGCAATTACACTTGGCATATGATAATGAATTAACATTTACTGATGAAAATTCAATTTATTCTAGAATTAATAAATTATCTAGAAGTAGTAATTTATCATTAGGAAAAGATGATTTACTTGTTATGTGGGCAAGTGATGCTGCGGGTGAAAACCTAATACCGTTCTTTACTAAATGGGGTTATACTATAAGTGATGAAGCGAAATCATATGTGTTAGAAAAGTACGAAGATAAACCATCTAAAAGTATCTGGTACTTAAATGATGAAGCTAGAAGGTATAGACTTAGTGGTAAAGAAGGTATGAGTGAAAGTACTAAAGTAAATGCATCATTTGGAGAAATTGATTCTCAAAATAAACGTGTAACTCTTAACTTTAATGTTAATATGGATAATGATAAAATATTAGGTTATGAAATCATTAGAAATGGCGAAGTTATAATGTTTACAACAGAAAACACATTTACTGATATAATTGGTGCATTAAATAACCGCGCTGTTACATATGAAGTTATTGCATATGACTACTTACTTAATAAAACTGATAGTTATGTATTAGATGAAATTAAAGTAAGTCATGATGGCAGTGTAGTAAAAGATAACTTTAATATAGAAAGTAACTACAAAAAAGAAGATGAAATCATTGATGACGAAAATCCAGAAATGAATTATGACGAATTATCTGTAAATTACTTAATAGATGGACTTGATTCAACATACTTTAATGGTGTCACAAAAATCAATGAAAAAGATACATCTCTTCCTTATATAATAATAGAATTAAATTCTAGATTATCTCTTTCAGGTATTAAGTATAAAGCATATATAAAAGATTCAGTATTAGACGAAAACACTATTAACAATTATGAAATATATGTAAGTAAAGATAGAGAAAATTGGATTTTAGCTAAAAAGGGTACATTTAATTTGACAGAAGATAATAACTATACTGATTTAGTTTATTTTGACAAAGAAGGTACTACTGGTGGAGATCAATTATGGACTTATAATGATATTTCATATGTAAAAATAGTTAACACTAGTGGAAGTGGAATAAGTGGAAGTGAAATCGACTTAATCGCGCCTCCTGGTGACAACATTAACCTAGAAAAAAGTGGCATTGGAATTTTAGAAAATGACTACTGCTATAAAGTAGATGGAAGTATAGAAGACTCTTGTATTGAAGCGGGTATGGTAGTGTTCACTGGAACATATCGTGGGAACCCTGCATTTAACGCAATTCTATTAGTAGATGGAACTGATGATCAAGTTGTTTACGAAGGAGAACAAATCTTCTTTGCAAAATTAGCAAGTGATGCAAGTGTTCAAGAAATAGCAAGTGGTACTTGGGTATATGCTGTAACACAAGAAGAATATGCTAAAATGGTTGGTAAAAGTGTAAGAGCAGAATTATATAGAGTAGACGACGCTTTAACACTTGATGGACAAAGACTTACAAGCACATCATATAAAGTAGAAAATTTACCTGAAACACTTGGGTATATTAAATTAGACTAGGAGGAATAATATGAAGAAATTTATGTTTGTTATGTTTTCAACATTTATATTCTTCCTTAGTTTTACTAAACTTGGTGCTATTACTAAACTTAACTTTAGTGGTGAAGAAGGAAAAATACAAACAAGTATGACCACTTCTTTGGGCTATGTTGGAGCAGTTGATGTAAGTATTGTAGTTACAGGTGATGCTACATTTGATAGTGTTACTTGGGATGAAAGTTTAAGTGAATATGATAAAGTATATAGATATAATGGTAATGATCATATACTTCATATATACATAACTCTTGGAGATAAATCTAAAAACTTATTAGATCAAAATGGAAATTTTAATTTAGGAACACTAAATTTTAAAAATGGAAGTGAAGAAGATGTTAATTTTAGTTTATCTTTAAGTGAAATAACAATAGTAGATGCTGATTTAAAAGGTATAGAAATATCTGACTTTGATGATACTAGTAATTCTTTTACAATATCTAAAGTAGTTAAAGAAGAAGAAAAAAATGATGATAATAATATAGAAGATAATCAAAATAATAGTGAAAACTCTAATATAAATGATTCATCTAATAATACATCATCTAATAATGAAAATTCTTCTAATAATGAAAGTAACCAAAATACTTCAAATGAAAATCAATCTAATGAAGAAGTAAATAATAATGTAGATAGTAATGAAGAAAATAAAAATACAACTGATAAAAATAATTCTAATACTAGTACAAATACTAGTAGCATAGAAGAAGAAAGTGAAGAACAAGATAGTTTTGGTGGAATACTAAAAATAATGGTTCCTATATTAATTGTATTTGTTGCTATATTACTTATTATATATGTTAGAAAATCTAACGAATAAAAAAGAAGAATCACTTTAAATAGTGGTTCTTTTTTAATCTTCTAAATAAGTTAAAACTTCTTCTGAAATATTACTTGCTTTTTCTTTTAAATCTAAAATTAAATCTTCAAATTTATCCATACCTTTTTTATTTGTATAATTAATTAATCTATTTATTTTATTTATTATTTTTTTTGCTTGTCTTCTTGCTTTTTTATATTCTTCTTGTTTTTCTAATTTGTTAACTTCTTTATCTATTTCATCTAACTTTTTATCAATATATTTTTTTACATCCTCTTCTTTAATATTAGTTAGATTTTCCTTTAAATTTACTATACTTTCCTTAATTTTTGCTCTTGTTTCACTTCCACTTCTAGGGGCAAATAATACTCCTGCTAACCCTCCAATTATACTTCCTATACCAAGTGCGGTTAAAATTTTTACTTTTTCTTTTTTCATCTTAATCTCCTTTATATAAATATTATATCACTTTAGTTATTCTATTATTAATAAAAATTAATAAATTTTACATAAATTTGCATAAAAAACATTTGACAAACAAAAGTGTGTAATATATAATTGAAAGTGAAGGTGATGTATATGAAGAATTTATATATTGATTTTGATGGTGTTATTTTAGATACAATACCAGTATTATATGAAGAAGCAAGAAGACAAGAATATGATATAAATGATAATGAATTTTATGAAAAGTTTAATTTTAAATGTATATTAAAAGATAAATATATAATAAATGATAGTATAAATTGTATAGAAAAACTAATTAATAGTAATAAATTCAATATAAGTATATTAACACATTGTAATTCACTAAAAGAAGCTACTGATAAAGTAAAATATATTAGGAAATTCTTTAAAGATATAACTGTTATAATATGTCCGAAAGCTATTTCTAAAACTAAAATGGTGCATACAAAAGATTCTATATTAATAGATGATTACAGCAATAATCTAAAAGAGTGGGAAGAAGAAGGTGGGATACCTATTAAGTTTTCTAAAGATTTAAAAAGTAGTGATTATAAAGTAATAAATAAATTAGATATGTTATTAGATATGTTTTAAAGGTGAAGTATGAAAATAGAAAGAAAAGTATTAGGTCCATTAAATAATAATACGTACATATTAAGTATTAAAAATGAGGCATTAATTATAGATCCTAGTTGTGAAGAAGAAATAACAGAATATTTAAAAAATAACAACTTGAAATTAATAGGTATTTTAGTAACACATTATCATTTTGACCATATAGGGGCTTTAGAATATTTTAGGGAAAAATACAAAGTTAAAGTATATGATTATAAATGTATAAATAGCTTTAATTTAGGAGAATTTTCTTTTGATATAATTAAAACTCCTGGGCATTCTAAAGATAGTGTATCCTTTTATTTTCCTAAAAGTGATGATTTATTTGTAGGTGACTTTATATTTAAAAATAGTATTGGTAGATGTGATTTAGAAGGTGGAAGTGTAGTAGAGATGAAAGAAAGTTTAGAAAAGTTAAAGAAATTCAAAGAAGAAACTAAAATATATCCTGGACACGGTAGTCTTACAACATTAAAAGAAGAATTAAGGAGTAACCCTTATTTATGTTAGCAGAAGTTCTAATTGAATATAGTGTAAAATCATTAGATAAGACATTTGACTACATAATTCCAGAAAAAATCAAAGATTTAAAATTAGGGCAAAAAGTTTTAGTGCCTTTTGGTAAAAGTATAGTAGAAGGTTTTGTTTTAAATATAAAGCCTTATAAAGAAAGTGATTTAAAATATAAAGAAATAATAGAAATAAAAGAAAAAGAGTTTTGTTTAAATAAAGAATTACTTGAATTAGGTAAATACATTAAAAAAACAACATTATCTACATTAATAAGTGCTTATCAAGCCATGTTTCCGAAAGCACTTAAAGCAAGTAGTAAAACTAAAATAAATATAAAAAGTAAAACTGTGTGTTTTTTAAATTCTTGTATAGATATAGATAATTATATAAATAATAATAAAAGAAATAAAAAAGAAATAGAAATAATAAATATATTAAAAGATAAAGAAATAGATAAAAGTAAAATAAATTCGCCTTCATTAAAGAATTTAATAGATAAAAATATAGTTATAACTAAAGAAGTTGAAGTAAAAAGAGATGTTAATTACTTAGATGTAGAAAAGAAAGATATAGTGTTAACTTTAGAACAAAAGAAGTGTTATGATGAAATATTAAATAGTGATAATTCTGTTATACTTTTATATGGGGTAACTGGAAGTGGTAAAACTGCAATATACATAAATTTAATTAAAAAAATGATAAATGAAGGGAAAACTGCTATAATGCTGGTACCTGAAATAAGCCTAACACCTCAAATAGTGGGAAGATTTAAAAATGAATTTTCATCTAGTGTTGCTGTTTTACATAGTGGGTTAAGTGAAGGAGAAAAATATGACGAATATAGAAGAATTGTAAACTCTGATGTCAAGATAGTGATAGGTGCTAGAAGCGCTGTTTTCGCTCCTCTTAAGAATATTGGTATAATAATAATAGATGAATGTGCGAGTACTTCTTTTAAACAAGATGTAAATCCAAAGTATAATGCGATAGATATTGCAATTGAAAGAGCTAAAACTCATAATGCACTTGTGGTTTTAGGAAGTGCTACACCCTTATTAGAACAATATGCAAGAGCTGTTAAAGGCGTTTACAAATTAGTTACATTAGATAAACGTATAAGTGGGTTAAATCCTAAAATCAATCTTGTTGATATGAATAATGAAGCAAAAAAAAGAAACTATGTAATTAGTAGTGTACTTAAAGATAAAATAACCGAATGCTTAAAAAACAAAAAACAAGTAATACTTTTACTAAATAGAAGAGGTTATTCTACATACTTAAGCTGTGCTTCTTGTGGATTTGTATGGAAGTGTCCTAATTGTGATATCTCACTAATATACCATAAATCAGTTAACAACCTTAAATGTCACTACTGTGGTTATCAAACTAAAATGACTAAAAAATGTCCTAAATGTGGAGAAGAAGCAATAAAAGATTTAGGTCTTGGAACTGAAAAATTAGAGAAATTAATTAATGATATGTTTCCTAGTGCTAAAACTATACGTATGGATTTAGATACAACAACTACAAAAAATGCACATCAAAAAATAATATCCGCCTTTGAAAAACACGAATACGATATATTAATAGGTACTCAAATGGTATCTAAAGGTCTTAATTTTAAAGATGTATCATTAGTAGGTGTTTTAAATATAGATGCTTCATTAAATCTTCCTGACTTTAGAAGTAGTGAAAGAACTTTTGAATTACTAATGCAAACAGCTGGTAGAACTGCAAGATATGATGTTTTAGGAGAAGTTGTAATAGAAACATATAATGTAGATAACTATGTATTTAGATGTTTAAAAAATAACAGTTATGTAGACTTTTATAATACTGAAATGTCTTTAAGAAAGAAACTAAAATATCCTCCATACTTTTACATTGTCTCTATTAAAATATCAAGTCCAGAATATGAAATAGCCAAATATGAAAGTAATCGTATAAAAAGACATTTAAGCACATCACTTAATAATGACTACATAATACTAGGACCTTCTACTGCTAGTATATTAAAACTAAATAACAAATATTATTTTCAAATAATAATAAAATATAAAAAAGAAGGAGAATTATTTAACGTATTAAAGAATATCAATGATGTATATATTTCAGATAAAGTTAAAGTTGATATAAATATAAATCCATTAAATTTAATATAATTATTGCTTATTTTGTGATACAAT